>JBIKLM010000456.1:0-3486 GCA_044359835.1 Planctomycetota bacterium | reverse complement strand
CAGCAGCGTGGTGATCCCGACGCGCAGGGCTTCGGCCACATCCGGGCGGTGGGGATCGAAGCTGGGCAGCAGATCGAGCTGCTCGAGGAACGGGCTGGTGGTCTCGTCCTCGGCGGGATGGCCGAGTCGGCCCCAGGCGGCCACGAAACCCGGCGTGACCCAGCCCGCGTATTCGAGCACCTCGATACCCGCAGGGAGCTCGCCCGCGCCGATCGCCGTCAAGCGGCCGTCCTGGACCAGGATCAGCACGTTCGCGAGGTGTTGTCCGTCGCCGGTGGCCGCATGGGCGGCGCGGATCGCAAAGCTGGCGGCGGCCGCGGATTGGGCCGAACCGGCGGGCTCCCCGGCGGGAGCGCCGTGGAGCAGGAGAGCCGCGAGGGGCGCGCAGAGCAGGGTCAGCGACATGGTGCGGAGAGGAAACGGCGGGCGTTGGAGGAAGGGCGGCGGGGCGCGCGATGGCTGCGTTCGGGGAGCGCTTGCGCGGGCGGGGCTTGGGGCGGTGCCGGCCGGGCGCCGCCTCGCTGGGCCCCGGCTGGGGCGGTGCTGCGGGCCGGCGGCCGGGACCCGGGCTGCGGGTCCTCGGCATCGCGCCCGCAGGCCCTCGGATCAGGGCAGGGTCACGGGCTGGCCGTTGGCGATCACGGCCTGGACCTGGGTCGCGCTCCCCAGCGGATCGCCGGAGAGCAGCAGCAGGTCCGCGGCCTTGCCGACCTCGACGCTGCCCAGCTCGGATTCCAGGCCGAGCAGGCGCGCCGGCCGGACCGTCAGGGCGGCCAGGGCGCTGTCCGCGTCGAGCCCGAAAGCGACCGCGCGGGCCGCCGCCAGGGGCAGGTCGCGCGAAGCGTAGGGCGAGCCGGGTCCGGAGCCGAGCAGCAGATACACGCCGGCGCGCTCGAGGGCCGCCGCGCGCTCGAGGGGATGGATGCCGAAGCGGCTGCCGGCTTCTTCGTCGCCGGGCGCCAGGATCACCGGCATCCCGGCCTCGGCCAGCTCGTAGGCGCACAGGTGGGCCTCCGCGGCACCGACCAGCACGACCCGCGCGCCGCCCAGGCGCGGCAGGGCCGCCAGCAGGGCGCGGATCTCGGGCAACCGATCGGCCTGCACGAAAGCGGGCTGTTCACCGGCGGCGATCGCGGCCAACACTTCGTTGTCGCGGTCGAAGCGGGGAGCCTTGGGCGCCTTGTCTTCCTTGTACTTCTCTTCGGCGAACTCCTTGCCCTTCTCCTTGGCGTCCGCGAGGGCCTTGTCGCGCTTCTTCTTGGCGTTCTTGAATTCCTTCTCGAGCTTGGCCTGCTCCTCGGCGATCTTTTTCTGCCACTCGCCGAGCTCGCGCTCGAACTTGACCTGGCTCTCGCGGTACTTGCGCCCGGCTTCGACCGCGGCCACGAAGCGCTCGACCGCCTCGATGCGATCGAAGGCATCTCCCTCGGTCGCGGTGATCCACAATCCCGCGCTGTCATCCAACAGGCGCCGTTCGGGCAGGGTCTCGTCCACCGGCGCGGTGCGCACCGCGACCCCTTGACCGGAGAAGCGGCTCGGCAGTGCGCCTTGCACGCGCACCGCGGTGATGCCGCCGCGCAGGGCCTCCGCGAACAGGTAACCCTGGGCGTAGAGATCCAAGCCATCGGCCATGCGCGTGGCCGCTCCCGCGGAGCGATCGATCAGCACGGCGGGGTCGAGCCCGATCTGGCTCCAGACATCGAAGAAACCCGCGCACACCACCGGCGCCTCGAGCACCTGCGCGCCTTCGGGGACGACCAGGCTGGTCCCCACCGCGCGGATCGTCCCGCCCCGCACCAGCACCTGGGCCCCTTCGATCACCTGCCCGGGCCGGACCACCAGCCGCCCGGCCCGGATCACGAGCACGCGCTCGGGGGCCGCCTCAGCGGAGGCCGTCGGCGCGGCGGATTCCTGGCCCGCCGCGGACGGCGGGAGCAACGAACTGACGGCCAGTGCGGCGGCGACCCAGGCAAGCTGGGGCGACCGGTCCGCGCGGAGGGCGTGGGTCGGCATGGGCGCTCGGACCGATGAAGCGGCCCGGCGAGGGGGAGAAGAGGGACGGGCCGTTTACGCCGCCGTGGAAGAAGATTCCCAGGCGCGCGAAGGACCCGACTGGGCGCAGAGCCTACTGCCGGAGCGGGAACGGCGCCTCCCGCCATTCCTGGAGTCCCCCGGCCCTGGCCGAAGTCCGCCCGGGAGCGCCCAGGGCCGCGAACTCGGGCGAGCGCAGGGCCCCGGCGCCGCAGGCTGGCCCGGGCCGGCTGGGTCGGGATCGACCGGCGCGCCACCGCTGGGGCTCCACAGGCCCGGAGTGGCGTCCAATGGCCATCAAATGGCCACCAAATTGCATCCAGAGAGGATCCATCGGCCATCGGCGCGCCTCCGTCCCCGTGCCACCAGCGGGGTCCCTCCCGCGGCCCCGGACAAGGCCCGGGCGCCCTTTACACATCTCGAACAATGGCCAGAGAAATGAAATTAGTTCCTATCCAGAGGCATCTTGAAGTGCAGTTGGGAGAGGTAACAGAGTTTTGTGTCGGACCCTACGTTCGGTCCGGGCCGAGCCTGGGGCTCCATCCCCCACTTTGGCCCTGCCTTCCCGCACGATCCACCCGCTGCTGCTGGACCCTCGCTATTGGCGCGAGCGTCTGGAGATCGCCCGGAGAACCCCTCGCCAGCTGCTGCTTTTCCCCCGATCGGAGCTTTCCTGGCCCGGTGGGGACGTGTCCGAGTTCTGGATGCGAGCCCACGATGGGGAGCGCCTCGAGGGTTTGATGGCGCGCTCCCTGTTCCCGACCCCCCGCCCCCGGCTGTTGGCCGAGGTCGTGGAGGCGGAGCGGCCCACGCCGCCCGCCCTTCCGACGGCCAGCGCGGGCGGCGAGCTCGACGGCCTCGAGCTGCGCGTCTATCTGCGCCTGGCCGGCCAAGGCGAGCCCCAGTCGGGGGCCCGATCTCCCCGCTCGACGCTCGAGGGGCTCGAGGAGCGGTTCGACTGGGATCGGATCCGGGATGGGCAGGCGCACCTGATCCTGGCGCGGCGGGGCGGACGGAGGCTCGAGGACCGCGTGCTCGACCTGGTCCGCGCGGTGGAGGCGGCCCGCAAACTGGCGGATCTGGCCAGCCTGAGGGTCGAATTGGGGGCGGAGGGCGAGGAGCAGGACGAGCTGCAGATCGCCCGGCAACTGTTCGAGCAAGGCTGGGCCTGACCGGCCTGCGATCGGTCCCGCGGGCTGACAGGCTTGGAAGAAATCGGCTCGGGCTGCGCCCGAGCAGTCAGACCAGCCCGTCGGATGCGGCGAAGCGTCGGCTTCCGCCGCCGTGAGGGTCTGGGGGCCGTCAGCCGGGGGCTCGATGGAACCGGGATTTTGCTGCAAGCCGAGCCGGGCCTGCGCGACCCCGATCGGGTTCGCCGGCCCGCCCGGCCCGGGGGTCTGGCGACGTCGACGCGATGGAACCCCGCTGGTCTCCTGCCCGGCGGCTCGCTGTGCG
>JBIKLM010000455.1:0-3487 GCA_044359835.1 Planctomycetota bacterium | reverse complement strand
ACACGAAGGCCTGCTCGAAGCTGGCGCTGACGCCGTTCTGCGTGACGATCACGCTGAGCGGCCCGGCGCCCTCTAGGAACTCCGCCGGCAGGCCGAAGGTCACCGTGGTGCTGGATTGGACGGAGGCCTGGACCGGCTGCTCCCCGAAGAAGCGCACCGTGGCCGGGACGTTCGGCGCGAAGTTGAGGCCGCTGATGGTCAGCTGCTGGGGCAGGTACCAGGAGCCTTGGTCCGGGCTGACCGCCAGGATCTGGGGCTCGCGGAACAGGTAGGCGCCCGGCTTCAGCACGTTGAAGACGCCCTGCTCCAGCCGCAGATCGGCCAGGCCCGGCTGCGGGGAAGCCACCGTCGTCCAGCTCACGCTCTGGCTGCCGCCGGTGCCTTGCACGAGGCCCTGGGTCGTGGTCGAGCCGAGGCGCACGGTGATGTTGCCGGGCGCGAACCCACTGGTCGGCAGGCTCAGGGCTTGCCCGCCGGCCTGGGGACCGGCGCCGGAGCTCAGGTTGCCGAGGGTCGGCGGCAGGAACGTGAAGGCCCCCGGCAGGCTGGCGGTCTTGGTCTGGCCTCCGCCAAGGTTTTGGGTCAGGGTCACATCCACCGGGCCGGCCACCGGGGAGAGCGGGGTCAGCACGGTCAGGGTCGAAGCGCCCACCAGGCCGACCGGGGTCCCGCTGGCCAAGGCCGATCCGAAGGCCACCTGCACCGGGATGCCGGGCTGGAAGCCGGCCAGTCCGAAGGTGACCGGCTCACCGCCGCCTTGGAAACCGCTGGTCTTGCTCAGGGACTGCACGGAGGCGTCGAGGAACACCAGCGCGCCGCTGCTCGCCAGGGTCAGCTCCGTGATGCCGCCGGGGGTCGTGATCCGCAGCTGGATCGGGTAGTTGCCCGGGGCCGGCATCACCGGCGTCACGGTCGAGACGACCGTCTTGCCGCCGATCAGCGACCAGGTCCCGAGCACCGGTGCCTGACCGCCGAAGCGCACCTGGCCCGATCCCTGGGAGACGACGTTGCCGGAGAGCTCGAAGGTCACCGCGGTCGGGCTGTCGAAGACCACGGCGCTCGGCTGGACGCTCTGGACCTTGGAGACCAACCACTTGAAGCCCGCCGGCAGCACCTGGGTCACGAGCGGGCCGCTCGGGCCCTGCCAGCGCACCGACACGTCGGCGCTGACGTCCGCCGCGGACGCGGAACCCAGCGGGGGCACCGTGACCTGCACCGAGCCGCTCGAGACCACGCCCGGGATCACCAGGCCGCCGATCAGCACCTCCACCGGCCCCGCGGGCACCCCCTGGACCTGGATCTGCACGGGGCCCCCGGTGGCCGCCGGGTGGCTGGCCGGCGAGACCGACAGGGTCGCCGCCAGGGGGATCCATTGGTAGCTGCCGGTCAAGGTCCCGACCTGGGCCGCGGAGCTCAGCTCCGTGTAGGTCGCGCCCGAGGCCTGGTTGAAGCGCCCCAGCATGGCCGTGGCGGCGTCGTTGGGCCAATTGCTGGCCGGCACGAAGTTCGAGTTGTAGCGGTTCGTCGAAGACCAGCGGAATTCGCGGACTTCCCAGCTGCCCTTCTGGCCGAAGACTTTGGTCGGTGAGGTGCCACCGTTGAACACGGTCGTCGGCCCGGAGCCCGACAGGACCTGCTGACCATCGAAGTAGATCGACCAGCTCCCGTTCGAGCGCCGGACAGCCGCGTAGTGGTGCCACTGGCCATCGAACACCGTCGGGAACACGCCGGTGGTCTGTTCCGGCCAGGGGTAGGTGTAGATGAAGCCGATGGAGCCATTGCCGTTCACGGTCAGGTCCTTGTGCTCGGCGCTGTCCTGATAGCGCTGCATCGCGAAATTCGCGATCGAGGGGTTCGGCGGCGCCGACGCCCGCACCCAGTACTCGATCGTGGCATTCCCGCCGGTCTTCATGATCGGGTGGTAGGGGAATTCCAGGGTGCCGTCGCTGAGGCGCAGGGCGTAGGTCTGGGCCTGCGCGGCGCCTACGAACGGCAGGCACAGGCAGAGCAGGGCAGAGAGCAGGATCGCGAGGGGTTTGGCGAACATGGGCAGTCGAATGGGGGCGAGGGGGCAGGAGTGAAGGAACCGTGGATCGGCCACGGCTGGACGATGGGCGAGCGCGCCTTGGATCGGCGAGTCGTCGCTGCGCTGAGCTGGCTGGCGATCGCGGTCGGATCCCCGCTTAACGAGCAGCGCTCGGCGCGCTCGTGGCCCGCGCGGATCAGCCCGTCGCTCGCGCGGATCAGGCCGTGGCACGAGCGGCGGGCATCACGGCAGCAGGACGGGCACCGTGTTGGTGAAGGAGTACCAGGTGCCGAGGGGCCCGAACTCGAGGGCCAGGGCTTGGGCCTGCAGGGTGGTGCCGGGGGGCACGGAGAGGGGCGGGAAGTTGACCTGCACGGTGGGGGTCACCAGCAGGCCGCCGGAGCCGACGTTGAAGCTGGTGGCGAAGTCGAGGGCGAAGCCGGCGTGGATGTCGGGCAGGGTCAGGGGCAGGGGCGAGAGGGCGGCGGAGAGCAGGGCGATGGCGAAGCCGCTTTGTTGGCTTTGCACCTGGTAGCGCAGCTGGCCGCCTTGGGCGGCGCTGCCGGTCAGGGAGGTCGTCAGGGCCGGCAGGCACAGGAAGGCGTCGGGCAGGCTGGCGTTGACGCCCGCTTGGGTGACGATCAGGCCCAGGGGCCCGGCACCCTTGAGGAAGCCGGCGGGCAGGTTGACCTGGATGGTGTTGCTCGAGAGCACCTGGCCGGCGATGGGGGATTCGCCGCTGAAGCGCACGCCGGCGGCCAGGTTCGGGGCGAAGTTCTGGCCTTGGATCAGCAGGCTCTGGGCTTGGTACCAGGAGCCCTGGGATGGCGTCACCGAAAGGATCTGCGGCGCCAGGAAGGTGTAGGCGCCGGTCTTGGTCACGCTGAACACGCCCTGCACCAGGGTCAGGTCCACCAGGCCGGCCGCGGGCGAGGCCACGCTGGTCCAGCTGACGGTCTGGTCCGCGCCGCTGCCCACCACGCTGCCCTGGGTGACCGTGGTGCCGAGGCGCACCGTGATCGGGCCGGGGGCGAAACCGTCCGTGGCCAGGCTCAGGGCCTGGCCCCCCGCTTGGGGCCCGCTGGTGAGGCCCAAGGCGCCCACCTCCGGCGGCACGAATTCGAAGGCCGCCGGCGAAACCGCCGTCTTGACCTGCCCCGGGCCGAGCACCTGGGTCAGGGTCAGGTCGACCACGCCGGCCAGCGGCGAGAGCGGCGTCAGCACGGTCAGGGTCGAAGCGGCCAGGAAGCCCACCGGGCTGCCGCTGACCGACACGTCCCCGAAGGCCACCTGCACGGGCACGCCGGGCTGGAAGCCCACCAACGAGAAAGTCACCGGCTCGCCGCCGCCCTGGAAGCCGCTGATCGCGCTGATCGCTTGGATGCCCGGCCCCAGATGGATCAGGGCCCGCGATTCGATCCGCGTGAACTCCGTCACACCGCCCGCCGTGATCTCGAGCTC
>JBIKLM010000454.1:0-3492 GCA_044359835.1 Planctomycetota bacterium | reverse complement strand
TGCCCTGGCGCGACCTGTGGCTGGCCAGCGCCCTGCTGCTGGGCCTCGGGCTGCTGCTGTTCCTGTGGCGCCGCTCGCGGCGGGCCCTGTCCCTGGCCGAGCGCCGCGAAGAGCGCTGGGGCCTGCTGCTGGTCTCGCCCTGGCTGATCGGCTTCGCGGTGTTCATGGCCGGACCGATCCTGCTCTCGCTGCTGCTGTCGCTGAGCCGCTGGCAGGGCATCACGGCGCTCTCCGAGGCCCGCTTCGTCGGCCTGGCCAACTACGCCGAGCTGTTCTGGCACGACGCGCGCTTCGCCCGCTCCTTGCGCGTGACGGTCTACTACACCCTCCTGGCCGTGCCCCTGGGCCAGGCGGCCGCCCTGGCCGCGGCCCTGCTGATGGCCCAGAAGCTGCCCGGCATCCACCTGCTGCGCGCCGCCTGGTACCTGCCGAGCGTGCTGGCCGGCGTGGGCATCGCGATCCTGTGGCGCTGGGTCTTCGATCCGGAGGCCGGCCCGCTGAACGCCGCCCTGCGGCCCTTGTGCGCCTGGTTCGGCGCGGCCCCGCCCGAATGGTTCGGCAAGGACGCGGCCCTGTTCGGCCCGCCGGCTTTCGCCCTGATGAGCCTGTGGTTCCTGGGCGGGACGATGATGATCTACCTGGCGGGCCTGCAGGCGATCCCCAGCGAGCTCTACGAAGCGGCCGCCATCGACGGTGCCGGGCCGCTGCGGCGCTTTCTCTCGGTGACCCTGCCGATGCTGGCGCCGGTGCTGCTGTTCAACACGATCATGGCCCTGATCGGCTCGTTCCAGGTCTTCACCCAGGCCTATGTGATGACCGGCGGCGAGCCCGGCGACGCCACGCGCTTCTTCGTGCTGTATCTCTACAACCAGGCCTTCGAGTTCTACGAGATGGGCTATGCCTCGGCCATGGCCTGGATCCTGCTGGCGATCGTGCTGGCCCTGACCTTCCTGGTGCTGCGCCTGAGCCGCGGCCGGATGCAGGCGGAGGTGGCCCGATGAGCGCCGGAGCCGCCCGCTCGCGCGCGGCCGGCGGAACGGCGGCCGCCCTCTGGCGGCTGGCCCTGCTGGCCTTCCTGGCCGCGGGCACGGTGCTGCTGCTGTTCCCGCTGTGGTGGATGGTGGTGGTCAGCCTGGAGACCCCCGAGCGAGCCGGGCGTGCGATCGTGTCCGGAGATGTCCTGAGCCTGTTCCCGGCCGACCCCCAGTGGCACAACTACGCCCAGGCCCTGCGCGAAGTGGGCAGCCTGCCCTGGCAGGGCTTCCTGGACGCCCTGGCCAACTCGATCGTGATCACGGTTTCCTGTGTGCTCGGCACGGTGCTCTCTTCGAGCCTGGTCGGCTACGCCTTCGCGCGCCTGCGCTTCTTCGGCCGCGAGGGCTTCTTCGTGCTGATGCTGGCGACGATGATGCTGCCCGCCCAGGTGACCATGATCCCGCTGTTCCTGCTGTTTCGGAACCTGGGCTGGATCGACACGCCCCTGCCGCTGATCGTGCCGGCCTTCTTCGGCGCGGCTTTCCACATCTTCATGTACCGACAATTCATGGCCGGGCTGCCCGAGGCCCTGTTCGAGGCCGCGCGGCTCGATGGGCTCGGCCCCCTGGGCATCTGGTGGCGCCTGGCCCTGCCGCTGTGCAAGCCGGTCACCGCGATCACGGCCGTATTCACCTTCATCTTCGTCTGGAACGACTTCCTCTCGCCGCTGGTCTACCTGCATTCAGACGAGCAGGCCACCCTGGCCGTGGCGCTCAACTCTTTCCGCAACCAGTACGGCGGCCTCGACGACGTGCACCTCCTGATGGCGCTCTCCGTGATCACGATGCTGCCCTGTGTGCTGCTGTTCCTGCTGGCTGGACGCCATTTCGTGCAGGGCCTCAACTCCGGCGGGGTCAAGGGCTGATGGCAACCGTGCGACTGAGCGGCGTAGCCAAGCGCTACCCGGGCGGCGTCACCGCCGTGCATCCCACCGATCTCGAGATCGCCGACGGCGAGTTCGTGGTCTTGGTCGGGCCCTCGGGCTGCGGCAAGAGCACCACCCTGCGCATGGTGGCGGGCCTCGAGGAGATCAGCGCCGGCAGCCTCGAGATCGACGGGCGGCGGGTCAACGACCAGCCCGCCCGCGACCGGGACATCGCCATGGTGTTCCAGAATTACGCCCTGTACCCGCACCTCAGCGTGGCCGAGAACCTGGCCTTCCCCCTGGAGCGCAGGCGGCGTCACAAGAGCTGGCTGCGGGCGGCGCTGCTGCCGGACTATCGCCGCGAGCGCCGCACCGAAAGCGCCGCGATCGCGGCGCGGGTCACGGCGGCGGCCGAGCTGCTCGGCATCCAGGGCCTGCTCGGGCGCCTGCCGCGCGAGCTCTCCGGCGGCCAGCGCCAGCGCGTGGCCGTGGGCCGTGCCTTGGTGCGCGAGCCCAAGGTGTTCCTGTTCGACGAGCCGCTCTCGAACCTGGACGCCAAGCTGCGCCTCGAGATGCGCGCCGAACTGCGCGCCCTGCACCGCCGGCTGCGCGCCACGATGCTCTACGTGACCCACGACCAGGAGGAAGCCATGACCCTCGGCGACCGCCTGGTGGTGATGAAGGACGGGCGCGTGCAGCAGTGCGGCACCCCCACGCGGGTCTATGACCGGCCCGCCAACCGTTTCGTGGCCAGCTTCGTCGGCACTCCGACGATGAACTTCCTGAGCGGGCGCATCGCGGGCGGGCGCTTCCTGGGCGCGGATTTCGCCCTGCCGCTGCCTACGGACCGCTGGCGCGCGCCCCTGGCCAGCCTGGAGGGCCGCGAGCTCGTGCTCGGACTCCGACCGGAACGGCTGCTTGTGTCGCCCGGCGGCCAGGGTCCGAAGGCCCTGCTCGAAGGGGTCGAGCGCTACGGGGATCGCCTGGACCTGTCCCTGCGGGCGGGCCCGAACCGGCTGGTGGCGCGCATCTCCACCGATCTCGCTCCCGCGGACAGCCTGCTGGTCGAGGGCCGGCCCCTGGCGCTCGAGGCCCAGGCCGTGGGCCTGCACCTGTTCGAACCGGGCGAGCCGGGGACGCGGCTGGCGCTGGCCGGGGAGGCCTGAGCCGGGCCCCGCGGCCCGCCGGCCCAGGAACGAGGCCGGCCCAGGAACGAGGCCGGCCCAGGAACGAGGCCGGCCCAGGAACAGCGCCGGGCCGGCGGGGCCGGGGACCGCTCGGGGGGCTGGCGCGGGCCTCGGGCTCGGGCAGGGCGGTCCGAGGCGGTCCGGTCCCAGCGCCCCGGGCGGGCCCCGGGGCCCGTCCCCCATCCCCGGCCGCCGGGCTATCCTGGCCCGAGCCCCGCGATGAGCGCTTCAGCCGATCCGCCCCCCTTGGCCCTGCTGCTGGCGGGTATCGATCAAGCCCTGGATTCCGGCGATTGCGACCAGAGCCGCTGCGCCGGCATCAAGGCCGCGCTGGAGGCCGCCTGTCGAGGGGGCGGCGCGCTTCTGCCGCCGCACTTCCTCGCGCCCCTGCCGGGCAGTTATGCC
>JBIKLM010000453.1:0-3497 GCA_044359835.1 Planctomycetota bacterium | reverse complement strand
CCGCGCCGTGCTCGGGCCGTGCCAGGTCAGCAGGCGGCCATCGGCGAAGCGGAAGCGCTCGGCCGGCAGGCCGGTCGCCTGCTCGAGCTCCTGCCGGTGCTTGGCGGCAAATGGAAACGGCTCGCTGAGCAGCAGCACCCGCTCGGGATCGAGGGCCCGGATTTGGTCGGCCTCGAGGGCCGGATAGCGGGGCTCGGCCGCCGCGAGCACGTTGCGGCCGCCGGCGGCTTCGAGCAGGCGCGAGGCGTAGCTGTCTGGGCCGAAGGCCATCCAAGGTCGGCGCCAGATCAGCCCGAGGAAGCCGCGCGGCGCGGCATCGGCGGCGCGCCGCTGGTCCAACTCCGTCAGCTTG
Organism: Planctomycetota bacterium; assembly: GCA_044359835.1. Lineage (GTDB taxonomy): Bacteria > Planctomycetota > UBA1135 > UBA1135 > JBIKLM01. The sequence continues at coordinate 3,145 of JBIKLM010000453.1, read as the reverse complement.
GCTTCGATCGCACTGGCCAGCGGCTCGGCCGCGGCCTCGGCGCCGAGCAGCGCGCCCAGCTCGCGCAGCAGGGCCGCGGCGTCCGCGGGGCTCTTGGGGAAGCTCGCGTGGCAGGCGACGCCGCGCTCCAGCAACCAGGCGTGGTCCTCGCGGCGGTTCTCCTCGGCGTTCATCAGCACCAGATCCGGCGCCAGCGCCAGCAAGCGCTCGAGGCGCGGGTCCTTGGTCCCGCCCAGCGGCTCGACCCCGGCCAGCTCCGCGGCGGGATACACGCAAAACTTGGTGCGACCGACCAGCTGCGCGCCGAGCCCCAGCGCCACCACGGACTCGCTCAGGCTGGGGCACAAGGAGACGAGCCGCGCGGGCGCTCGCGGCGGGGCCGCGCCCGAGCCGCCCGGGACCGCAGCGCCCGGGTTCATGCCTCGACCAAGCGGAAGCGCGGCCCGTCCTGCACCAAACGCCCCGCGGCGCGCTGTGGGTCATGGAAGAACAGCGACAGCCAGCCCTGCTGTGCGGCCTCGGCGAACAACCGGGAGCGCTGCTCGAAGCTCCGCAGCACGTCCAGGTCGTAGGCCATGATGTAGGGCGGCTGGATGTGATGGCTGGTCGGGCAGACGTCGGACCAAAACACCGCCCGCGGGCCGCCGCGATCGCCGATCAGGATCACGCTGATGCCGGCCGAATGCCCGCCGACCTCGAGCACCGACAGGCCCGGCAGCAGCTCGCGCTCGCCGCTGAACGGCTCGAGCAGCCCGCGGGCTTCGAGTGCCTCGAGGTCCAGGGCCCGGTAGGAGGCGCGCCGCACGGGCTCGGGATCGAGGCAACGGCGGATCTCGAGGGCCGAGAGGTGGTGGCGGGCCTTGGGGAACAGGGGCTCTTCGCGGCCGTCGCGCTCCACCACCCAGGCACCGATGTGGTCCCAGTGGGCGTGGCTGGCGACGGTGTGGGTGACTTCTTCGGGCTTCACGCCGCGCGCCGCCAAGGCCGCCTCCAGGTGCCCGCCGTCCAAGTGGAAATAGGCCCGCTTCTTCGGGTCCCAGCGCGCGCCGACCCCCGCTTCGATCACCACCACGTGGTCGCCGCGGCGGGCGAGGAACGGGCGCGCGGCCAGGGCGATGGTGTTGTCCTCCGCAGCCGGGGTCCAGGCCTGCCAGAGGTTCTTCGGCACCACGCCCCACATGGCGCCCCCGTCGAGGCGCAGGCTGCCCTCGAGCAGCGGTTCCAGGGTCCAACCGCCGACCTCGATGGGGTCCGGGGTGGCCGCCGAAGCAACCTGCGGCGCACCTCCCTGGGACCCAACGCCCTGCTGTTCGCCCTGTTGCGCCGAACCCGGGGCCGCGGCCGACGGCTGCCGGGTTTCCAGAGGCGGCTGGGGAGCCGCCCCCGCGGCTCCCGTCGGCCGATCCTGCCCGGGAGCGCGGCTCACCGCAGGATGTTGCGCGCGATGATCACGCGCTGGATCTCGCTGGTGCCTTCGCCGATCGTGCACAGCTTGGCGTCGCGCCACATGCGCTCGACCGGGTACTCGCGGCTGTAGCCGTTGCCGCCGAAGATCTGGATCGCGTCGTAGGTCGCGCGCATGGCCATCTCGGAGGCGTACAGCTTGCCCATGGCGGCGGCGGAGGAGTAGTTCTGGCCGGAGTCCTTGAGGCGCGCCGCGTGGTAGAGCAGGTGCCGCGAGCACTCGATCTCGGTGGCCATGTTGGCCAGCTTGAAGGCCACGGCCTGCTGCTCCGAAAGGGGCCGGCCGAAGGCCTCGCGGTTCTTGGCGTAGGCGCGGGCCTGGTCGTAGGCGCCCTCCCCGAGGCCCAGGGCCAGGGCGCCGATCGAGATGCGGCCGCCGTCGAGGGTCTTCATGAAGGTCTTGAAGCCTTCGCCTTCGGGCCCGAGCAGGTGGTCGCGCGGGATGCGCGCGTCCTCGAACACCAGGCTGCCCCAGTCGGAGCCGCGCATGCCCAGCTTGATCTCGCCCTTTTCGAGCGAGAAGCCTTTGGTCTCGCGCGGCACCACGAAGGCGCTGATGCCCTTCGGGCCCAGGCTCCGGTCGGTGACCGCGGTGACGATGAACACGCCGGCATAGTTGGCGTTGGTGCAGAAGCACTTGCGGCCGTTGAGCACGTATTCGTCGCCCTTCAGCACCGCCGTGGTCTGCGTGCCGCCCGAATCGGAGCCGGCGTTGGGCTCGGTCAGGCCGTAGGCACCCATGTACTCACCGGCGATCAGCTTGGGCACGTACAGCTTCTTGAGCTTGTCGCCGCCCCACTTGTAGATCGGGTAGGTGCCCAACGAGACGTGGGCCGCCAGGCTCAGCGCCGTCGAGCCGCAGACCTTGGCCAGCTCCTCGACCGCCAGGATGTAGGCCAGGGTGTCGCCGCCCGAGCCCCCGACCTCCTCCGAGAAGGGGATGCCCGGCAGGCCCAGCTCGACGATCTGGCGCCACAGCTCCTTGGGGAAGCGATGGTGCTCGTCGATCTCGTGGGCCAGCTTCTGGACTTCGCTCTGGGCGAACTCCCGCACCATGTCGCGGATCATGGCCTGGTCCTGGGTCAACTCCAGGCCGTGATGGATGGCGGGCAGGGCGCGGGCAGCTTCGGTGACGGGGCTCATGGAGGAAAGACTTCGGAGGCGTGTCGGTGCGGAGGCGGTGCCGGGCGTCGCTCGATCGGAGGCTCGAAAGCAGATCGGCTCGTGGGCAGGTGCAGCCCCTCTCGGCCGCTGGCGGCGGTCCCAAGGCCGGCTGAGCGGCACCCTGGGCGCTGCGGGCGCAGCCCGAGTCGATGCTTTCGGGGTCTGTCAGTCGAGGCGCTCTTCGAGGCGCCAGCCGGTGGTGCGTCGGATCGGTTCGGGGCTGCGCGGGGCGGCCCCTTCGGGTGCAACGGAGGGGGTCTGGTGGTTGTCCTGGGGCGGGTGTGGTTCGACCAGGTCGTGGTCGTCGTCGCCCAGGCCGCCCTGGTAGTAGCTGCGGCTGCTGCCCTGCCCGACCCAGGCGATCAGGGCGCTGCGCGAGAACTTCCATTCCCGCCCGATCTTGCGGGCGGGCAGGTCCTGGCTGTGCAGCACCTTGTTGAAGGTCTTCACACTGACACCGAGCAGCAGGGCCGCTTGCTCGATGTTTAGGATCTCGGAATCGGGCGTGCCGGGCATG
>JBIKLM010000452.1:0-3502 GCA_044359835.1 Planctomycetota bacterium | reverse complement strand
GAGCTCGGTTCGTCGCGGCGCGCGATGCTTGCTTTCGGCCTCCGACAGGCTGAGCCTGATGCGCGCGCCTTGGCTGGAGCGACCGGCCAGAGCCTTCAGCCCGCGGGCGGCCCTGCGGCGCGGTCCGCGGCCGCCAGGCGCTCGAGTTCCGCGCGCAGGCGCTCGCGCTGGCGCTTGAGCCCGGCGCGCAGACGCAGCAGCGGGGCGACCCGCAGATAGATCGCGATCTCGCGCGCGGTGTGCGCCGGGCGGCGCCAGAGGGCCAAGGCCAGGGCCGCCACGGCGGGCACACCCAAGGCCAGCGCCAGGAGCGCGGGCAACTCGAGGCGCACGGAGAGCATTCCGATCAGGGCCGCGTGCCAGGCGGGCAGCGCCAGCAGCGCGCCGAGCAGCTTGTAGGTCGAAACCACGTCCGGGGACGGGCGCAGGATCCGCAGCAGCCCGGCCAGGAGCAGCGTGGGCGGCAGGAACCACAGCCGCGTCAGGAGGATCGCCGGCAGCCCGACGGCGCTCTCGAGGCCGCGCCGCAGGCTGAAACGCGCCACGCGCGCCGCGTCATAGGACAGATCCAGGTGCGCCGGCGAGAGCCCCAGGGCGTCCAGGGAGCGCTTGAACTCGACCAATTCGCTGCGCAGGCGCCGCGCTTCCTCGGGCGAGCGCTGCTTGAGGCGCTTCCAGCCCCGCGCCAGGGCCGCCACGCGCCGCGTGCGCTCCGCGCCGCGCGCCGGAGCGCCCTCGGAGCTCGGCCAGAGCCGCTCGGCGAGGGACAGGAGCGGCAGCTCGTCCCAGCGCGCCAGCTCGATCGTGACCGCCTCCAGGGCGTGCCCGATGCGCTCGGTCAGCGCCAGCACGGCCGCGCGCCCGTCGCGGCCATGGAGCTCCCTTAGGTCCGCCGCCGTGAACGGCTCGCCGACCCACAGCGTGGCCCGCGAGCGGAAGCGCTGCTTGTGCTCGTAGGTGATGCCCACGGGCACCAGCAGCGGCTCGCCGTGGGCCGGATCCGCCCCGAGGGCCATGCGCGCCGCGCCGGTCTTGAGCGCCTGGACCCGCGGCAGATCGTGGCTCTTGCCCTCCGGGAACAGCACGATCGCCTCGCCGCGCGAGAGGGCCGCGAACACGGCCGTGAACAGGGCCTCGTTGTGGGCCGTGTCGTGGCCGTCCTGGGCGCGATAGACCGGCACCATGCCGATCCGGCGCAGCAGCAGCCCGAGCAGCGGGATGCGCAGCAGCGGTTCCTTGCCCAGGAAACGCAGCGGCCGGCCCGTGGTGCACAGGAGCAGGGCCGGATCCGCCAAGCCGCCAGGGTGGTTGGCCACCAGGATCAGCGGCCCGGCCCCCGGCACCAGCGCGCCCAGCCGCTCGACCCGGTAGAACAGGCCCACGGCCCCGCGGAACAGGCCGAACAGGAGCGAGCGCATTCCCGGACCCTAGGGACCCGGGCGGAGGGCGGTCAAGCGGGGGCCCGCTGGCGCGCCTCGGCCCCCGGAGCCTCCGCAGTCTCGCGCCGGACCAGGGTTCAGGGGCAGCGGGCTGCGCCCATGCGCCGGCTGGCGCGCAGGCGCCGCGTCTGCCGCCTGGCGCCGCGAGCGCCGCGGCCAGCCGCGCCGCTCGAGCTCAGACCAGGATCGTTCCGGACTGGACGTTGGTCATCGACAGCGGCAGGGTCGGGTTCAGGAAGCGCAGCAGGCCGGCCTGGAAGTGGACCTGCAGGCCGGTCGGCAGGTTGCCGGAGAGCGGCAGCTGGAAGCGCGCCCAGCCGCTGAGGGCCGAGATCTGCTTGGAGCCGAAGAAATAAAGCTGCGTCAGGCCGGCCCCGAGCCCGAATTCGGCGATGCCCGGCAGGGACGAGGGCAGCAGGCTGGTCGAGCCCACCAGGAAGGCCGTGTCGCCGAAGCCGCCGGCCACGTAGATGTCGAAGCCGAGGAACTGCAGGATGAAGGTCGGGTTCGAGAACAGGAGCTCGAGCGTCGGCGCCGTGTTGTAGACCACGGTCACGCTGGTGTTGGCGCTGCCCAGCGGCGAGACGACCTGGATCGTCACCGGGCCGACCTTGGACACGATCGGGAATTGCAGGGTCAGCTGGGTGTCGCTGACGATCGAGTACTGGGGCGGCAGGTCCAGCAGCGCTTGCCCGTCGACGCTGACGCCGGTGACCTGGCTGAAGCCCTTGCCCGTCAGGGTCACGATCGTGTTGCCGTCGACCACCAGGGCCGGCAGCAGGGTCGGGGATGCGGCGCTGATCTGCGGCGGCACCGGCGGGACCACCACCTGGGGCAGGCAGGAGGACACCACGGCCGAGCGCATGGTCTGGGCCACCTGCGCTCCGAAGTTGGGCGCGATGTTGGCGATGCCGCTGCCGCACAGGTGGCAGTAGCTCATGATCGTGCCCGGCGAGCACACCGAGCTCGTCTGGCAGCCGCCGAAAAAGCCGTTCGGCGCGCACTGGTCGATCGGCGGGCAATAGTCGTGGGTGTGGGGCGTCGCGAAGTTGTGGCCCAGCTCGTGGGCCAGCACGAAGAAGTCCCAGTTGAGCGGCCCCTGCACGATCGGCAGCGGCGTGTTGCCGCCCATCGAGCAGTTCGCGCCCACGCCGAAGTCCGAATTGCAGAGCACGTTCAGGTAGGCCACGCCGCCGTCCGGGGCCGCCGACAGCACGTGCCCCAGGTCGCCGAGCTGGTTCAGGCCTCCGATCCAGCGCTGGCGCATCTCCTCGAGCAGTCCGCCGGCGCTGTTCGTGTCGAAGGGGTCGGCGGCCTCGCTGGTGTAGATGCCGATCTGCGGCACCAGCAGCCGGCAGCCGACCTCGGCCTCGTAGGTGGCGCTGATCGCGCCCACCAGGGCGTTGACGTAGCTGCTGGCCGCGGGGATCGAGCCGAACAGGCCGTAGAAGGAGAAGTCGGTTTCCAGCACCACCCGGCACTGGTAGAGCGGCAGGGGGCCCGCCGGCGGTGGCGCGCCCGCGGCGCCCGGCTGGCCCGAGCCGCCCGGGGGCGGCGCGGACGCGGGCGCCAGCGGCCGGGCTCCGGGGGGCAGGCGCAGCTCGCAGCTCGACGGAGCCGACGCGCCCAGCGCGCGCAGCTCGGCCTCGTCGCTCCAGCGCGAGAGTCCGCCCGCAGGGCCAGGGCCGGCCGCCAGCAGGTGCAGCCGGCGTTCCCCCAGGGAGATCCAGCCGCGGCTGCCCTGGGCCGAGAGCGAGAGGAACACGTCGCTGTCCGCGGCGCCGGCGACGCGGCCGCGCCACAGGCTGTCGAGCGGATCGAGGTGCTCCGAGAACGGCCCGAGCGGCTGCCCGTCGACCCACAGCTCGCCGATGCGCGCGTCCGGCAGGCGCTCGAGCTCGAGCACCAGGCCGCCGAGGCCCGGGACCTCGACCGGCAGCGCTTCGAGACGTTCGGCGCCGGCGGCCGAGGCCAGGAAGCTCGGATCCAAGCGCAGCAGGCCGCCGTCGACAGGCTCGAAGGGGGCGTCGGCGAGCAGGGCGGTCAGGAGCCAGGCGGCGTGG
>JBIKLM010000077.1:0-12492 GCA_044359835.1 Planctomycetota bacterium | reverse complement strand
CGGTGGTCGCCGCATCATTGCTCGCCCCGCCGAGGAGCGAGCCGGCGTGATCCGGCCGTTCCAGCCCAAGGGCACGGGGCCCGCGGCCCTGGGACCGGCCCCGGCGTTCCCGGCCGAGGGGGTCCTCGCTCGGCAGCTCGAGCCACGCCGTGCAGCCCCCCTGGAGGTCGGGCTGCTGCTCAGCCGCCGGCCCGCCTGCCGGCTGGTCCTCGGGCATCGCGAGCGCCAGGCGGCCATCGCTGTGGATGGGGAGGAGGGTGACAACACGGTCGCCCTGCTGCGGCTGCACCTGCGCGCGGAGGTCCCCGAGCTGCGCTTCTGGCGCCACGGCGACGCCAGCCCCGAAATCGTCTGGCTGTGCGCCTTTGAATCGGGCGCCGAGGAACTGGTCGCACGCTTGCGCCAGGACCATCCCGCGGCCTTCCTGATGGTCAGCGCCCGGCGCTTGGACGGAGCCTCGGCCCAGCACCTCAAGACCCTCGGGGCCGATGCGGTCTACACCCTCGGCGACCTGGGCGGCCGGCGGCTGCGCGACCGATTGCTGGCTGGATTGGCCCACAAGCGGGCCGGCCTGAAGGCCTGACGACGCGCCCACCCGCAGCGCCGTTGCCTCGGCCTTCGGCGCGGCCGGTCCTGCGCCGCGGCCGGCCGAGCGAAGCTCTCTCCGGTTTCCGCCCGGGCCAGAGCACCCGGGGTGCGGAGGGCCTCGATCGACCCGCAGGCCCGTGGGCGGCGTGGCGCTCGCCCGTTCCCAGCGCCGCGCGCGTCTCGGCCAACCGGCGGGCCAGGGACCGCTCGCTGTGGGCCAGGCTCGAGCGGTCACGAGCGCCCCTCGGCCCGGGTCGAGCTCTCCCGCTGCGCCCCGCTACCCGCATCCCTGCGGCCCTGGCTTCCTCGCCGTTCTTCGACACCCCGCAGAGCAGCGCCGCCCGAAGATGCCCCGCCACGAGCCCATTCCAGCGGCCGCCCGACTCCGGCCGGGGGGCTGGCCCTTCGTCGTGCTCGACCTGGACGGCACCCTGCTGGTCTCCGGCTCGGGGCGCGGAGCCCGCTGGCATGGGGCCCTGTGCGAGGCCTGGCCGGAGAATCCCGGCGCGAGCCCGGGGCCGGATCCTCTGGAGCGGCTCTGCGAAGGGGGAGCGCCGGCGCTTTTCGCAGCTCTGCCGGAGGCCTGGCCGATCGATCGCCGGGAGCGAGCTGTCTCGGTGGACGGGAGGCTGTGCGAGGAGGCCCGCAGCTGGTCCGGCTTGACGGCCCTGCCCGGGGCCGCCGCCCTGCTCGAGCGCCTGAACGCCGCCGGCCAGCGGCTGTGGGTCGCCACCAACGCCACCCAATCCAGCGCCGAGCGAGCCCTCGAAGGCCTCGGATTGGCCGATCGGCTGGAGGGGGTGATCGGGATCGATCCGCGGCGCCCCGAGCCCAAATCGGAGCGCTTGCGCCAGTGGGCCGAGGACCTGGGCTGGCCCGAGGGGGTCCTGCTCGGGGATTCCGCGGGGGACCTGGAAGCCGCGCATGCCGCGGGGCTCGTGCCGCTGCACTACCTGGGTTCCGGGGCCGACCCGGAGACGGGCCGCGGCGCCGCCGCCGCCATCCAGCGCCTCGCGGAGCTGCCCGACCTGCTCGACCGCCGACCGGCGCGGGTCCAAGCCCTGGCCGAAGCCGCCCGCGCCCGGGGCGGGGGCCTGGCCGTCGATGGCGGGCCGCCCGGAGCCGCAGAGCGCTGGGCGCGCTGGTTGGCGGCCCTGGCGGGCGCCCCGATCCGGCCCTGGGAGCTGGCCGGCTGGCGACTCTGCCTGGCCGCCCCGGCGCGACCCGGGGCCGACCAGGTGCTCGACCTGAGCCGGCCCCTCGATCCGGTCCCCGCAGAGTGCGAGCCCCGTCCCTGACGGGCCCAAAGAGGCAGCCGACCCGGGGTCGGACGACCCAGCTGCCGAAGCAACCCGAGGCAGGCCTCTGTTTCGCCTCGCGCGACCGGTGGGGCCCCCGGGGGAGCCCGGGCCGCCCCGCTCCTTCCGGCAGCGGAGCGACCGGCCGCGCCATGGGGGCGACGGCGTGGTTTGCCGGCTGGCCCCCGTTTCGATATCCTGCGCGGCTCGCCGTGGGGCTTGGATCGCCGCCGGATCCGCCCGGCGTTGCGTCAGACCCCCGCGCCAACCGCCCGCCGCTTCGATGTCTACGGAATCGACCCTCCCCCAGCGTTTGCAGAAGTCCGTCTCCGGATCGTTCCACAAGACCGCGCTGCTGCAAAAGCGCGTGCGCGAGCTGATCCGCGGAGCGGCGCCCCTGATCGAGACCCGCGAGCGCAATCCGATCAAGGTGGCCTTCCTGGAGATGGAGCGCGGCCTGATCGAGCTGATCCCCGAAGAGGAGCGCCCGCTGCTGTGAGCGGCAGGGCAAGCGTGGACCCGGGCGCGGCCCGTACCGCGGAGGGACGCGAGCAACGACGGAGCGGGCAACGCTTGCTGCTGAGGGGCGAGCCCTGCGCCGGCCGCTTCGGCCCCGTTAAGCGTCCGGCCTGGCCCGGAGCTGCGCCGGGCCTTGTTCGTTTTTCGAGGGCGGGCAGCCGGATCGCTTGCGGGCGACCGGCGGCCGACCTGCGGGCCCAGGCGCAAGGCGGGCTCCTCGCGCTTCGATGAGCGCTTCGCAGGGGCTTGGGGTCGCTCCGCCGAGCGCAGCTGTGGGAACCCCAGGCGCAGGCTGGCCTGACCGTCTGGCGCGGCCTCTGCTGCCGGCGGCACCGGGCTCGGCCGTCGCCGGAGAGCCGCGCGATCGGTATGCGAAGCGCGTTGCCGCGGCGCACCGCCCCGGCCGCGAAGTGTTGCTCCCGCGCCTCGCCCGCGGGCTAGCCTGGATCGCGGGCTTGGCGCCCCTGCTCGGCTGCAGCGGCGCCGAAGATCGCCCGCCGCCCACGCGCACCCTGGTCTGGCTGGTGATCGACACGCTGCGCGCGGACGCCCTCGGCGCCTACGGCTGCACGGAGCGCGGGGAAACCGATGCGCCGCCCAGTCCCAACCTCGACCGCTTGGCGGCCGAGGGCTTCCTATTCGAGCGCGCCTATGCGGCCGCACCCTGGACGGTGCCTTCGCTGGCCACCCAGCTGAGCGGGCGCTACCCCTTCGACCATGGCGCCAACCGCCTGCTCGAGCCGCTCCCCGAGCGGCTCGTGACGCTGCCCCAGGTGCTGTCGCGTCAGGGCTGGCGCAGCGTCGGCGTCACGACCAACTTCGTGACCCTGGGCCGCTACGGTTTCGACCGGGGTTTCGAGCGATTCGACGATTCGCTGGCGCTCGGCCACGAGGGCAGCTACGGGCCCCAGGCGGTCGACCGGCTGCTGGAGCTGAGCGACGGTCTGGGCGGGCCGGAGGTGCGCCGCTTCCTGTGGCTGCTGCTGTTCGAGCCGCACTTTCGCTACGAGGCCCATGCGGGGCTGCGCTTTGGGCGCGGCTTCGGAACGCGGCGCGCCGAGGCGCCCTACGCCGGACCTTTGCGCGGCAGCGAGCCGCTCGCGGAGCTGCGCGCGTCCCTGGCCGGAGGGCGGCTTTCCGCCGAGGACCTCGAGTTCCTCCGGGCGCTTTACCAGAGCGAGGCCGCGGCCGCCGATCAGGCCTTCGGACGTCTGCGCAGCGGGCTCGAGCAACGCGGCCTGTGGGACGAGGCCTGGGTGCTGGCCAGCGCCGATCACGGCGAGGAACTCGGCGAGCAGGGCTGGCTCGGCCACACCGTGCGACTCTCCGAGGCCCTGGTGCGCGTGCCGCTCCTGGTGCGCGGACCGCGCTCCGCGGGCCTCGCTCCCCGGCGCATCGACGTCCCCGTGAGCCAGGTGGACCTGTTCGCCACGGCCCTCGATTTCGCTGGCCTGCCGGCCGCGGCGCGGCCGCCCGTGGAGAGCCGTTCGCTCTGGCCTCTGCTGGTCGGCGCCGAGGTGGAGCCGCGCCGCTGGCTGTATCTGTTCTCGCGCTTCGATCCGGTGTTGGCCGCGGGCGTCGCCTCGACCCAGAGCGCGCACCTGTGGGGTGCCGTCGACGGCCGCGGCCTGACCAAGTGGATCGTCGATCGGGGGCCGGCGGCCCCGGGCGAAGCGGCGGTCCGCGCGCGCTGGTTCGACCTGTCGGCGGCCCCCGGCGCCGAGCGCGAAGTCCCCTGGACGGCGTCCCAGGTCGAGGCCGCCTGGCGGCTCCGCGGGCTGCTGCCCGAGCCGCTCGGGGAGCACAGCGGGAGCGAGCCCCTGCCGGTGGACGCGCGGTGAGCGCGGCGAACGGACCCGTCGATCCAGGGGCCGGGGCGGGGCGGGCTTGGTGTTGAATGGTCGCCCCATGGCAGCCGCCCCCCAACCGCCGCGCCGGATCGAGGAGCGCCTGGCCCGCGGCGGCGGCTGGGTCGAAGCGCTCTGGCTGCCGGCGGCCCTGTTCGGCGCCCTGGCGGGCCTGCGCGGCTCGCTCTACGACCGCGGGCTCCTGCCGGTCGGGCGCGTGGCGGCCCCCGTGGTCTCGGTGGGCAACCTGAGCGCCGGCGGCACCGGCAAGACCCCGGCGACGCTGTGGCTCGCGCGCTGGTTCCGGGCGCGCGGGCGCAGACCCGGGGTGCTCTCCCGCGGGCATGGGGCGGCGGCCCTGCGGCGCGCCGAAGCGGGTTCCGGAGCGCCGCTCGGCCGCAGCGACGAGGGGCGCCTGTTCGCCTTGCAGGCCCCCGACCTGCCCTACCTGGAGGAGCCGGACCGGGTGCGCGGCGCGCAGGCGCTGATCGCTTTGGGCGCGGACGTGATCCTGCTCGACGACGGCTTCCAGCACCGGCGCTTGGCGCGCGATTTGGACCTGGTGCTGATCGATGCCAGCCGGCCCTTCGGGCTGCCCTGGAACGAGCGCAGCGGCCGCGCGCCCGTGGCGCTCTTGCCCCGCGGCCTGCTGCGCGAGCCGCCCGCGGCCCTGGGGCGCGCCTCGGCGCTGCTGCTGACGCGCTGCGACCAGGTCCCGCCCGAGCGCCTGGAGGCGCTCGGCGCGGCGCTCCTGCGCCACGCTCCCGCCGCGGCCCAGGTGCGCACGCGCCACGCGCCCCGCGGGCTGCTCGATGGGGCCGGCGGGCGCCATGGCCTGGATCGGCTCGCGGGCCGCGAGGTCGAGCTGGTCAGCGGCATCGGCAATCCGCGCGCCTTCGAGGCCAGCGTGGCCAGCCTGGGCGCGCGGATCGCCGGCCATCGCACCTTCCCCGACCACCACGCCTACCGGGCGTCCGACCTGGCGGGCCTCGGGCAGGGCGGCCGGCTGGTGCTGACCACCGAGAAGGACCTGGTCAAGCTGGGCAGCCATCTGCCCGGCGCCCTGGCCCTCTCGATCGAACTCGAGCTGATCTCCGGCGGCGCCGTGTTGGAGGCGCTGCTCGAATCCCTGCCGCTGTCCGCGGCCGAATTCCGGCGCCGGCACCTGCACGAGGGCCTGCATGGTTGAGCACCAAAGCGCCGTGGATGGCCTGCCGCCGCCGGGCGTGCTGGGCCCGATCGCGCTCAAGCCCGTGCCGCCGCCCAGCGCCTGGCCGGTGGCGCCCGTGGCCAGCGCCGGAGAGCGCACCGGCGCGCTGGCCGCGCTCGAATCCTTCGCCGCGCGCGCCTTGCTGGGTTGTTGGTCCCGGCTGCCGGGCGCGCTGGACCGCGGCCTGCGCCAGGCCCTGGCCGTGCTGCTCGAGCGCCTCGATCGACGCCACAGCAGCGCGGGCGAGCGCTTCATCGAGCAGGCCTTGCGCTTCTGGGGCCGCCCGCCCCTGGGGCCCGCCGAACGCCGCGCCCAGGTCCGCGCCGCCTACCGGCACTTCCTCGCCGTGATCGTGGAGAGCGAGCGCTTCGCGCGCGAAGTGCCCTGGCAGCGCACCTTCGAGCATGTCGAGCTGTGCGCCACGCCCTGCGCCCGCGAGCTGCTGCTGGCGCGCCGCCCGGCCCTGGTGCTTTCCTGCCACGTGGGCAACTGGGAACTCGGCAGCCTGTTCGGGGCGCGGCTCGGGCTGTCGCCGATGTACGCGATCGCCAAACCGGTCAAGAACCGCTACCTCTCGGAGGCCATCGCGGCCGCCCGCGAGAAGCGCGGCATCCGGATCCTCTATCGCCGCGGGGCCATGGCCGAGGTTCCGGCGGTGATCGCCGCGGGCGGATCGGTGGCCATGCTGCTCGACCAGCGCGCCAACGTGAAGCCGGTGCTGGCGCCCTTCTTCGGGCGCACCGCCCGCTGCGACCGCTCGGCCGGCGTGCTGATCCGCCGGGTCGCCCGGCCGCTCCTGTTCGGGGCCTGCTATCGGCTGCCGGGGCCCAGCCTGCGCTTCCGGCTGGAGCTCGGGCCAGTGCTCGAGCCGGGCGCCCTGCGGGACCTGTCCGCCGAGGCCCTGGCGGCCCGGATCAACGCCGAATTCGAGCGTATGATCGCGGCCCAGCCAGAGCAGTACTTCTGGCTCCACGACCGCTACCGCGACGCCCCCCCGGACGGTTCCGCACCCTCCTCATGACCCAAGCCGCCCTCCGCGAGGCCCTGGATCACCTGGGCCGACCCCGCCTGCTGATCGTCGGGGACTTGATCCTCGACCGCTACGTCTCGGGCGAGGTTTCGCGCATTTCCCCGGAGGCGCCGATCCCCGTGCTGCTGGCCACGCGCCGCGAAGAGCGCCTGGGGGGCGCCGGCAACGTGGCCGCCAACCTGTGCTCGCTGGATGCCGAGGTGGCCCTGATCGGCGTGGTCGGCGACGACGCCTCCGGACGGGACCTGCTCGGGCTGATGCAGCGCATGGGCGTCGATGTGGACGGCTGCGTGCGCGACGCCACGCGGCCGACCACGGTCAAGACGCGCATGATCTCCGGCGTGCAGCAGATGATCCGCATCGACTGGGAGGAGGCCCGTGCCCTGGCGCCCGAAGTCGAGGAACGCGTGCTGGCGGCCGTGGCCGAGCAGGTGCCGCGGGCGGCTGGCGTGCTGCTCTCCGACTATGGCAAGGGCGTGCTGACCGACCGCGTGCTGCGCGCCGCGATCGACGCGGCCCGGGCGGCGGGCGTGCCGGTGCTGGTCGACCCCAAGGGCCAGGACTTCCGCCGCTATCGCGGGGCGACCCTGCTGACCCCCAACCGCAAGGAGGCCGAGGGGGCCCTGCGGCGCAAGATCCGCAGCCTCGAGGAGCTGCCGGAGGCCGCGCGCGAGCTGATGCAGGTGGCCGAGCTCGAGGTCTCGGTGATCACCCTGGGCGCCGATGGCATCTGTTTCCTCGAGAAGAACGGGCGCTTCGTGCGCGTGCCGACCGTGGCGCGGGCCGTGTTCGACGTCACCGGCGCCGGCGACACCGTGATCGCGTTGCTGGCGGTCTGCCTGGCGGACAAGCAGGGCATCGACCAGGCCGTGGGTCTGGCCAACCAGGCCGCCGGGCTGGTGGTCGCCAAGCGCGGCGCCGCCTCCGTGACGCGCACGGAGCTGCGCGCGGCCCTGGGGCAGAGCGGCGGCAGCGGCGGCAAGCGCCTCGGCCGCGACACCCTGGTGGAGCGCCTGACCACCTGGCGCCAGGCCGGCGATCGGATCGTGTTCACCAACGGCTGCTTCGATGTGCTGCATGCCGGGCACGTGCAGTATCTGCGCTTCGCGCGCTCGAAGGGCGATCGCCTGGTGGTGGGCGTCAACGACGATGCCTCGGTGCGCCGGCTCAAGGGCGAAAAGCGCCCGGTCAATCCGCTCGACGATCGGCTGGAGGTGCTGGCGGCCCTGGAGATGGTCGATGGCGTGATCGAGTTCGCCGAGGACACGCCGCTCGACCTGATCCAGCGTGTGACCCCGGATGTGCTGGTCAAGGGCCAGGACTGGGAGCACAAGGGCGTGGTGGGCCGCGAATGGGTCGAGTCCCACGGCGGCCAGGTCGTGCTGGCGCCGCTCTTGGCCGGGCGCTCGACCACGGCGATCTTGGAGCGCGGCGGGCGCTGATTTCGATCATGGGCCCGCACTCCGGCGGGCCGCGGAGTCAGCGAGCGGCGCGGCGTGCCGCTCGCTGAATCCGACCGGACCAGAGGCGAGGGGCGCGGCCGATCGGGGGGGGCCCGATCGAGGCGATTCGTTGCACTCCGGCGCCTGGCGAGCGAATCGAGGTCTAGCCCCTGGGCGGTCCCGGAGCCCGCCGGCCCGGCACCTGGCTCGGGACTGAAACGGCCCAGGGGCGGCGCCGCTGTGCGGCCGAACCACCCGCCTTCCGAGCGGGTCCGCTTCGTCCGCCCCATGCGGCCGAACGAAGCGCCGGTTTCGAACCCCGGTGGCCGAGCCGCTGGGCGCTATTCTGTGGGCCATGCGGGTCCTGTTCGTCTATCCGAACCTCTACACGCAGATGGGTCTCGGCCATGGGCTGGCCTCCCTGTCGGCGGTGCTGAGGCGCGCCGGTCATGAGACCGCGCTGATCAACCTGAACGAGAACCTGCCGCCGGTGCCCACCCCCGCGGAGGTCTTCGAGCGCCTCCGCGCCGAGCGCCCGGGGCTGCTGGCCTTTTCCTGTTTGACCCAGCAATACGGCGCCGGCCGCGAGCTGGCCCGCTTCCTGCGGGCGCGCGCCGCGGAGATCGGCTTTTCGCTTCCGCCGCTGGTGGTGGGCGGGATCCACCCGACCATGGTGCCCCGCGAGGTGATGGCCGATGGGGTCTGGGACTTCGTGGGCGTGGGCGAGTGCGAAGACGCCTTGCTCGAGCTGGTCCGGCGGCTGGAGGCCGGCCAGGACACCGAGGTGCTGCCGAACTTTCTGTGCTGGCGGGGGGGCCTGCGGCCGGACGCGCCCGTGTCCGTCGACGACGCGCGCATCGTGCACAACCCGGTCGGAGAGTTCCCGGACCTCGAGACCCTGCCGATCCCCGATTACGGCCTTTATGACGCGGCGCGCATCACCGCCCAGAAGCAGGGCTGGTTCGGAATCCTGACCAGCCGCGGTTGTCCCTACCGCTGCACCTACTGCCTGAATCACAAGGTCATCGATCGCTATCGCGCGGAGCTGGGGCGTCCCGTGCCCAAGCTCAATTTCTTCCGTTTCCGGCCCCCGCACCTCGTGATCGAAGAGCTGCGCCAGGTGCAACGCGAGGTGCCCGGCATCGGCACCTTCATCTTCGACGACGACCTGTTCACGCAGAACAGCGCCCACGCCATCGCAGTCTGCGAGGCCTACGCCGAAAGCGGCATCGGCCTGCCTTTCGTGGTCAACAGCCACGTCAAGCAGCTCGATCCGGCCGTGGCCCGGGCGCTCCAGCGCGCCGGCTGCCGGATCCTCAAGCTGGGCATCGAGTCCGGCTCGCCGCGGGTGCGCAAAGAGGTCTTGAAGCGCAACATGAGCGATGCGGACATCCTCGAGACGATCCGCATCGCCGAGGCGGCGCGCCTGCACACCAGCGGCTTCGTGATGGTCGGCTTGCCTGGGGAGAGCCACGCCGAGCGGCTCGAGACTGTCGAGCTGCTGGCGCGCTCCGGCATCGGCCGGTTCCGGACTTCGCTGTTCTTTCCGTTCCCGGGCACCGAGAGCTACCGTTTCGCCCTGGAGGGCGGCTACATCGACCCTGCCAAGCTGGCCAGCCTGACCGACTTCACCGCCGGATCGGCCCTCGATTTCGGCGCCGAGGAGAACCTGTTCGTCGAGAAGCTGGCCGCGGTTATGCCCTGGTTCGTGAACGCGCGGCTCGATGCCCACGGGCCCGCGCCGGCGGCGGCCCGCTATCGACCGGCGCTGGATTGGCTGCTCGACCTGCCGCGCGAGGCCTGGGAGCGCGAGCGACCGCGATTGCGCGACATCGATCGCTCGCTGTCCGCGAACGCCAGCGCCGCTGGCGAGCGCCACTACGCGATCCGCTACAACGCCTCCATGGGCGTGCGCTCGGACTTCTTCCTGGCCGAGGAGGCCGGCCGCGAGTGGTACACGGCCGCAGCGCCCGCCGTGCCGCCCGAGCTCGAACTGGCCCGCTCGTCCCTGACCGCGGCCGCCAACGAGGTCTGCTGAGCGTGGCGATCCGGGCGGCGACAGAGCTCGACCGGCTGGCCGGTCGCACGGTCTGGGTTTTGGGCGACGCCCTGCTCGACCGGTATGTGTTCGCCGAGCCCGAGCGGCTGTCCCGGGAGGCGCCGCTGCCGGTATTCCTCGAGCGCTCCGTGGAGGAGCGCCCGGGCGGCGCGGCGAACGCGGCCCTCAACCTGGCCGCCCTGGGGGCGCGGGTCGAGCTCGTGGCGCCGCTCGGCGCCGATCCGGAGGGCCGGCGCCTGCGCGAGCTGCTGGAAGCGCGCGGCATCGGGGTCTCGCGCTGCACCCTGGTGCCCGAACGGCGCACGCTGATCAAGACCCGTGTGCTGGCCGCCGAGGCGGGCCGCACGCCCGTGCAGGTGCTGCGCCTCGACCGCCCCCCGGGCGCAGCCCTGCCGCAGTCGGCCGAGGCCGCCCTGGTGCGCCAGCTCGGGCGGGGTCCGGCTCCCGACCTGATCCTGGCCTCCGATTACGGCCAGGGAGCGGTGGGGGCGGCCAGCCTGGCCGCGGCCCGCAGGCTGGGCCCGGCCCTGGTGCTCGATCCCCGGCGCTTGGCCGGGCTGGAGCCGGGCTTCCTCGCGGCGACCCCCAACCTGCCGGAGCTGGCCCAGCTGTGCGGCCGTCCGACGGGCGAGCTGAGCGCCCCCGGGGCCCTCGAGGCCGCGGCCCGCACGCTGGCCGAACGGCACGGCATCGAGCACCTGCTGGTGACCCTCGGCAACCGCGGCATGGCCCTGTTCAGCGCCGGTGAGCCGGCCTCGGCGGTGCCGGCCAGCGGCGCGGAGCGGGTGGTCGACGCCTCCGGAGCCGGCGACGCGGCCGCGGCGACCTTCGGACTCTGTCTGGCCGCGGGCCTCGAGCCGCGCCGGGCCATGGAGCTGGCCAACGCCGCCGCGGGGTTGGTGGTCATGCAGCTCGGCGCGGCTCCCGTCGCGCGGCTCGAGCTCGAGGCCGCCCTGGCCCGTTGCCCGCGGGCCAGCGCCCTGCCCGCGGCGCTGCTGGAGCTCGGCGGATGAACGCCCCGATCCTCTCCCGGGAGCAGCTGGCCGAGCGCCTGGCGGGCCCGCGCCGCGCGCCGCGCCCGCCGCGGCTGGTGCTGACCAACGGCGGCTTCGATCTGCTCCACGTCGGCCACCTGCGCTGCCTGGAGGCGGCCAAGGGGCTCGGCGACCTGCTGATCGTGGCGCTCAACGACGACGCCGCGCTGCGCGCCGCCAAGGGTCCCGGGCGGCCGCACCTGCCCCTGGTCGAACGCCTCGAGCTGGTTTCGGCCCTGCGCTGCGTCGACTACGTGACCTGGTTCGCCGAGGCGACCCTGGAGGTAACCTTGGCGACGCTGCGGCCGGACGTGCACGCCAAGGGCACGGATTACGATGAGGCCAGCCTGCCGGAGGCGCCCCTCAACCGCCGCTTGGGCATCGCCATGGCCTTCGTCGGCGACCCCAAGAACCACCATTCGCGCGCTTTCCGCCGCTCCGGGGAGACCCCGTCCTGAAGTCCGAGAATCCGCTCCCCGCGCCCCGTCCGCCGAACCTGTGGATGCTCCCCCTGGGGCTCGGCGTGGGCTTCTTCGGCTCCTTGGCGGGCATCGGCGGCGGCCTGTTCGCCGTGCCGGTGCTCTACATGCTCTACCGGCTGCCCCTGCCCTTGTGCGTGGGCTCCTCGCTGCTGGTGGTGGCCGTGACGACCTCGGTCTCGACCGCGACCGAATTCCTGCTCGGCGTGCCCACGCTGTACTGGGACATGATCGCGGCCGTGGCCGCCGGCAGCTTGATCGGCGCGCAATTCGGATTCTCGGTCGCCAGCCGGCTGGCCCCGCGACCCCTGCGGCAACTGTTCATCGCGCTGCTGTTCCTGGCCGGCCTGCGCGTGCTCTTCGACGCTCTCGGTTTCGGCGGCCAGCGCGACGCGCCGCGCGTCGAACACTTCGGCGTGCTGCAGTACGCGCTCGGCCTCTTCATCGGGCTGGCGGGCGGCGTGATCGCACCGCTGCTCGGCATCTCCGGCGGGCTGCTGGTCACCCCGGGCCTGTTCATGCTGCTGCCGGAGCTGGGCTTCACGGGCGCCCGGGCGACCTCCCTGGCGGCCGGTTTCGTGGCGGCGGCGCGCTCGCTGTACCTGCTCGCGCGCGCGGGGCGCGTGCGTTGGGCCCACGGTGTCGGTCTGGTGCCCGGCGCCCTGCTCGGGGCGGTCGCCGGGACCCGCGCCGTGCACCTGCCGGGCATGTCCGCGGTGGCCCAGGTGGTGCTGTGCCTGGTGCTGTTCGCCACGGCCGTGCGATTCCTGCGCGAGCTGCGCGCGCTGCGGCCGATCCCCACGGCGCCCTCCGCGGGGAGCACGCCGGGATGAGCTCGCTCAGCATCGAGGGCACCTTCCTGGTGCCCGGCGGCTGGTCCCTCGGGCGGCTCGAACTCCAGGGCGAGCGCATCCGGGCCCTGGAAGGGGAGCCGCTGCCCGCGGCCGCGAGCCCGCCCGGGCCCTACATCGTGCCGGGCTTCATCG
>JBIKLM010000451.1:0-3513 GCA_044359835.1 Planctomycetota bacterium | reverse complement strand
GGGATCGGGCGTGTGGCGCGTCGGACGGCTGCGTTACGAGGGCCAACGGACGCTGCTGCCCGGCCTGGCGAGCGTCTATCTGGAGGGCGATTACGTGGGCAAGGCCGATCTGCCGCGGCGCTTCGCCGGCGACGAGCTGGAGCTGCCCCTGGGGCTCGATCCGCGCCTGTCGATCGCGCGCGCGGCGCTGGTCGACAAGAGCCAAGCTCCGGGGCTGTTCGGCTCGCGGCGGCGCCTCGACCAGCGCTGGCGCATCGAGCTGACGGCGGGGCCGGGGCGACCGGTGACGGTGTTCGTCGAGGAGGCCCTGCCGATCAGCAACGATTCGCGCGTCGCGGTCGAGCTGGTGCGCGGCGAGCTGGCGCCCTCGGGCGATGAGCGCTTCAAGAAACAGCGCGAGGAGCGCGGCCTGCTCGTGTTCCCGCTGCGGGTCGAGCCGGGCTCGACGGCGCGCTTCGAGTGGGGCTTCTCCGTGAGCTTCCCGGATCGCCTGGAATTCGAGCTGGCCCCGGGTTCCTGAACAGCGCACGGAAGACCGGCCCGGGTCTCGCTCGGGCCCCGACGCGGAACCAGCCAAGGCCCAGGGCCGGCCGTATCTGGGCCGCGCAGTCCGGCTGCATCGCCGTGCGACGAAGCCTTGATTCCGCGGGCGCCCCGACCGGCTGCTAGGCTGCCGGCCTGGGCGCCGTGCGGCTGCCCGTGTCCGCCTCCCGCGTCCTGACCGGCCCCGCCCCGCGATGCTGTTGCCCCTCCTGCTGGCCCTGGCCCAGACGGCGCCCGAGCCCCTGCACCTGATCGTGCTGCACACCAACGACGTGCACGGCCAGGCCCTGGCGCGTCCGGCCACCTGGCTGCCGGAGCCCGGCCGCAGCGTGGGCGGCCTGGAGCGGCTGCTGGTGGCCATCGAGGCGGTGCGCGCCGAGGCGCGCGCTTCGGGAGCCGAAGTGCTGCTGCTCGACGGCGGCGATTGGTTCCAGGGCACCCCGGAGGGCGCCCTCGAAGGCGGCGTGCCCTTCTGCAAGCTGCTGGCGCGGCTCGGCTACGACGCCTTGGCGCTCGGCAACCACGAGTTCGACCTGGGATTGCCGCCGCTCGAGCACCTCTTGAAGCAGACCGGCATCCAGCCCCTGTGCGCCAACCTGGCGCGGCGCGAGCTGGACGGGAGCCTGAGCCGCCCGGCCTGGGTCGACCCCGTGCGGCTGTTCCAGCGCGGCGGGCTCGACATCGCCGTGGTGGGCCTGCTGACGCCTTCGACGCCCTACATCAGCCATCCGGACTCGCGCTCGCTGCTGTTCGAGCCCCCGGAAGAAGCCCTGGCGCGCGTGCGCGCCGAGCTGCCCGCCGGCATCGAGCTGACCTTGGCCCTGACGCACCTCGGCGTCGAGCACGACAATGAGCTGGCCCAGGCGACGCCCGACCTGCCCTTGATCGTGGGCGGCCACAGCCACACCTTCCTGCGCGAAGGCGTGCGGCAGGGCCGGACCCTGATCGTGCAGGCTGGATCGAAGGCCGGGGCGCTCGGGCGCGTGGATCTGCGCCTCGAACGGCCCTCGGGCCGGGTGCTCGACCTGCGCTCGCGGCTGATCGACCTGGACCAGCCGGCCCCCGAGGGCGCGCTGCCCGCGGAATTCGCCGCCGAGCTGGCCAACCTGGTCGAGCGCGCCTCCGCTTCCCTCGGGGAGGTGGTGGCCGAACTGGTCGACGTGGGCCCCGCCGCCGACCGGTTCCGTTCCGGCGGCCTCGGCAATTGGCTGGCCGATGCCTTCCGGCGCCGATCCGGCGCCGATGTGGCCATCCACAACCGCGGCGGCATCCGCAAGTCCCTGGCCGCGGGCCCCCTGACCCGGCGCGATCTGTTCGAGGTGATGCCCTTCGACAACACCCTGGTGGTGCTCGAGCTCAGCGGCGCCGAACTGGAAGCCGTGCTGCAGCGCGCCCTGTCGGGCAAGGAGCGCGCCAATCTCGAGTTCAGCGGGCTGCTGATCGAATTCCGCTTCGACGGCGAGGGACGCTCGCAATTCGTGCGCGCCTGGCACGACGGGCTGCCGCTCGATCCCGGGCGCCGCTACCGGCTGGCGACCAATTCGTTCCTGGCGCGCGGCGGGGATCGGCTGCTGCAGGAGCTCAGCGAGCGCGGTTTCGAGGACAGCGGGCTGTTGATCCGCGAGGTGCTCGAGCTGGAGGCCGAAGCGGCCGGCCGATTGTTTTTTCCGCCCGAGAACCGCTACCTCCAGCGCTGAGCCCGGTCTCTAGAGCTGCGCGGACGCCCGGCTCGGCTCGCAGGCCAGCGGCGCAGCGCCCACCGACCCCATGAACCAACCCCTCCTCGCGCTGCTCTGCTTGGCGGGCCTGCTGGCCCGCGCCGACGGCCCCGCGGCCCCGCCGCCGGCCCAGGGCCCGGCCCGATTCGACGGAGCGGCTGCCTCGGCAGCGCCGGCGGCATCCGCTGACAGGCTGAGAAAAAATCGACTCGGGCTGCGCCCGAGCAGACAGACCAGCCCGTCAGCATGCCGTTGGGCCGCCATCCGGCGGCCGCAGAGGCTGGGATCGCCGCTGCGCGCCGATTTTTTCCCAGCCTCTGACGCGGCGCGGCCCGCGGCCCAGATGGCCGAGCTGGAGGCGGCGCTGCAGTCCCCCGACGAAAAGGTGCGCCGGACCACCGTGCGGCGCCTGGCCGAGCTCGATCGCCCCGAGGCCTGGCGGCTCGTCTTCAAGGCCCTCTCGGACGAGGCTGCGCCCGTGGCCGACGAGGCCCAGCTGCTGATCCCGGGCTGCGACGGCGACACCCGCGAGCGCATGCTCGGGCGCGAGGGGTTGTCCGCCAAGTCCGCGCTCCTGCGCGAGCGCGTGGCCGAGGCCCTGGGGCGTTTCGCCGCCCTGTCCGCTGCGGACCTCGCACCGGCCCTTTCCGACGACAGCAGCGAAGTGCGCCGCCTGGCCTGCTTCAGTCTCGAGCGCGCGGCCCGTGGCCTGCGCCTCGCGCCCTCCGCGGGCCCGAAGGACCGCGCCGCCTTCGAAGCGCTCCAGCGCTTGGCCGGCAAGGACAGGGACCCCGAGGTGCGCGCCGCCGCCCGGGTGGCCTGGACCTTCGCGGCCCCGTGGGCGGCGGCCAGGGCCAGCACGGAGGCCGGCCCCGCGACCCCGGGCAGCCTCGCGGCCCCGAACAGCCCCCCGACCTCCTGGCCCGATGCGGCCACCTGGGCCTGGATCGACGGGGGCCTGGACCAGCGCGAGCCCATCGACCGGGCCGGGTCCGCCGTGGCCCTGGGCGGCTTGGGCCAGGCCCTGGCCCTCGGCCGCGAGCGCGACCTCGCCTCCGGGGACGCGGGCGCCGCCTGGCATGCCCAGCAGGCCGAGCTCTGGCTGGCCCGCGGGCAGCGGCTCCTAGCCGACAAGGAGGCGCCGGTGCGCCGGGTGGCGGTGCGGCAGCTGGCTTCCTACCCCAGCCGGGCCCTGCTGGCGCTGCTGATCGAACGCCTGGGCAGCGAATCGGACGCCCTGACCGAAGCGGCC
>JBIKLM010000076.1:0-12538 GCA_044359835.1 Planctomycetota bacterium | reverse complement strand
CGGCAAGAGCCCGATCCTGTGCCTGGTGGGCCCCCCCGGCGTGGGCAAGACCTCCCTGGGCATGAGCATCGCGCGGGCCATGGGCCGGCAGTTCGTGCGCATCTCCCTGGGCGGCGTGCACGACGAGTCGGAGATCCGCGGCCATCGGCGCACCTACGTGGGCGCCCTGCCGGGCACGATCGTGCAGGGCATGCGCCGGGCGGGCGCCAACAACCCGGTGTTCATGCTGGACGAGATGGACAAGCTCGGCCAAGGCTTCCAGGGCGATCCTTCCTCGGCGCTGCTCGAGGTCCTGGACCCGGCCCAGAACAAGACCTTCCGCGACCACTACCTGGGGCTGCCCTTCGACCTCTCCCGGGTCATGTTCGTGGCCACGGCCAACGTGCTCGACCAGATCCCGCGCGCGCTGCGCGATCGCTGCGAGGTGATCGAGCTGCCGGGCTACACCGAAGAGGAAAAGCTCGAGATCGCCAAGCGCTACATCCTGCAGCGCCAGGCCGAGGACAACGGGCTCAGCGCGGGCCAGCTGCGCATCCAAGACGGGGCCCTGCGCGAGATCGTGCGCAGCTACACGCGCGAGGCCGGCTGCCGCGAGCTCGAGCGCCAGGTGGGCGCGATCGCGCGGCGCGTGGCCACGCGCGTGGCCAGCGGCGACAAGCGCCGGCGGGCGATCGGCAAGCAGGACCTGGAAGAGATCCTGGGCCCGGCGCGCTACGAGGGCGAATTGCGCAGCCGCACCGCCTTGCCCGGCGTGGCCACCGGCCTGGCCTGGACGCCGGTGGGCGGCGACATCCTGTTCATCGAGGCCACGCGCATGCCCGGCAAGGGCGAGCTGATCCTGACCGGCCAGCTCGGCGACGTGATGAAGGAGAGCGCCCGCGCGGCGATCTCGGTGGTCAAGTCGCGCCTCGAGCCCCTGGGCCTGTCCGCCAGCCTGTTCGAGGGCCACGACATCCACATCCACCTGCCGGCGGGCGCGATCCCCAAAGACGGGCCCTCGGCGGGCGTGGCCCTGTTCACGGCCCTGGTGTCGCTGCTCTCCGGCCGCACGGTGCGGCCGACCCTGGCCATGACCGGCGAGATCTCGCTGCGCGGCCTGGTGCTGCCCGTGGGCGGCATCAAAGAGAAAGTCCTGGCGGCCTATCGCGCCGGCATCCAGACCGTGCTGCTGCCGGAGCGCAATCGCAAGGACTGGGCCGAGGTGCCCAAGGAAGTCCGCGAGCGCCTGGAGGTGCACTTCTGCACCCACGTGGAGGACGTGCTGGCGGCCGCCTTCCCCGCTCCGGTTGCCCAAGAGCGCGGCGCCGGGGGCGCGCGCTCCGCCAAAGCGTCCGCCCGCAAGCAGGCCGCCGGCAAGCAAGCCGCCCGCAAGCCCTCCGGGGTCCCGAAGGCCGCCAAGCCCGGCAAGCCCGCCCCCGTCGCCCGCCGCACCCGCGCGGGCAATGGCCGCGCCGCCGCCAGCCCGCGCGGCTGATCTGCAGCGGACCCACAGCGCGGCACTGGGCCGGCGGTTGGACCTCCGCTCGCGGCCTCTAGCCGCGCGGCGCGGACAGCCGTCGCGCCGCCTTTGCCCGGCAGACTTTGCGCGGCTGGACCGCTCGGCGCACGGCGCGCCATGGCGGCGTTTGGCCAGCCTTCGGCGGCGAAACCGCCGGGCCCGCCACAAAGCGCACAGCCCCGCAGGCCCCCGCCTCGCCCGCCTCAGTTGAGCGGGATCAGCGCGAACTCGCCCCAGAGGCTGCTGTGGCGTTCGGGGGGCGCGAGCTGGCTCAGGGCGGCCAGCAGGGCGGGTCCCTCGGGCAGCTGGACCAGGTATTGGCCGTCGATGAAGAAGGCGGCGCGCACGCCCGTGGGCAAGCGCGCCACCAGGCTCTCGCGCAGGCGCTCGAGGTCGGCCGGTGTGTTGACGCTGTGGACCACCTCGGCGCGGCTGTAGAAGGGCAGGCACATGCCGCGGCCCATGTGGGTCAAGAGCACGGCCTCTCGGTCTTCGAGCCAGGGGGTCAGCCAGGGGCTCGACACCAGATCGCGAATCTGGGGCGAGCGCCGCGTCGACCACAGCCACAGGTTCTGCCAGGCGGCGGCGAGGCCGAGGCAGAGCAGCAGCAGCGCGCCCACGCTCCGCGCCGCGCCCGGGGACAGGCGCCGCGCCAGGGCCGCTTCGAGGGCCGTGTAGCCGCTGGCCGCCGCTAGCGCCAGACCGGGCCGGGCCCGCATGCCGAAGAAGGAGTGGTCGAAGCTGCGGCCTGGGAACAGGCCCACATACAGGGCGCCGGGCAGCAGTCCCAGCCAGCCCACGAAGCCCTCGCGGCGGCCCGCGCGGGAAGCCATGCCGACGAGGGCCAGGAGCACGCTCGGCCAGCCGGCGTAGCGCGCCCAGAAGCGCCCCTGGTTGGCGAAGAACTCGCTCCACGGCACCGGCGAGGTGAACACGGCGCTCAGGGTTGCCGCGCGGTCCACGGCGTGGTCCGCGGCCGGCACGGTCAGCTGCACGTGCAGCCAGTGCAGCGCGATCGTGGCGAGCGCCACGGCCGGCACGGGGAACAGCGCCAGGGCCGCGCGCCCGCGGGTCGCCAGGGCGTGCAGGGCGCTGGGGGCCCAGAAGAAGTGCATCGGCCAGTCGAGCAGGCCGCCCGCGGCGACCCACAGGCACATCCAGGGGCCCCGGCCGGCGGCGCCGCGGGTCCAGGCCAGGTATTCGTGCAGATACAGGGCGCCGAGGGCCACCAGGGCGCCTTCGGTCCAGACCTGCACGCCGAAGTGCACGGAGAACGGCACCACGGCCATGGCCAAGCCGGCCAGGAGCCCGGTCCGCGGGCCGCGCCAGGCGCGCCCGAGCCGCGCGACGCTCCAGACCGAGAGCAGCGAGAACAGCAGCGCCGGCAGGCGCATGGCCCACTCCTCGCGGCCGAACAGGGCCATGGAGGCGGCCGTGAGCAGCATGAAGCCCGCCGGGTGGTGGCTGTACCAGGCGCGCTGGCTGCTGCCGTCGGCCAGCGTGACGCCCCAGTCGCAGGGCATGCCGCCGGTGTCGGCCAGGCCGCGATCGAGGAAGTGGGTCACGGGCCCGCCCGCCGCAAAGGCCCCGAAGTGGTTGTGGAAGTCGCTCGGCAGGCCGCTCCAGGGATCGGGCAGATACAGCCAGCGCAGGGCCAGGGAAAGCGCCAGGAGCAGCGCGAGAGCGCGCCGCCAAGCGCGCTCCCGGGGATCGGCGGGGGCCATCGCTTCAGAGCATACGCGCCGCGCCGCCGGCCCCGCGGCGCAGCGGCGCAGGGCTCGCGCGGCGGCGCCGCAGGCGGGCGGTCCCGCCCCGGGGCGCTCGAGCCCTCGGGGCCCCAGCGCTGGACCCGCTGGCCGCGGATGCCCAAGCATCCGGATGTCAGGGCCACGGATGCTTGGGCCGGCCGAATGGGCGGCGCTGAGCGGGCCGACCGGCGAGTCCGTCGGAGGCCGCCAACCTCCGAGTGCGCCCCGCAGGCTCAGGCCCCACAGGCCCTTGAACGGCGCTTCGATCCGGGCTCCGATCCGGTGCCCGCGGAGCGACCGAGGTCCGCACGCCGCAGCCCGTGGCCCCCGCGGCGTTAGCCTCAGCGTCGATGAGCTCCCCGAGCCCCTCCCCGGTCCCGCGGGGCCCTTCCGCTTGGCGGCTGTGGCCGCTGCTGCTCGGGGTCTGGCTGCTGCCGCTGCTGCTGGTCGGCCCCAGCCTGGCGCCGGGCAAGCGCTTCCTGCCCTTCGCACCGGTGCAGTTCGAGCCCCTGCGGCGCGCGCACCCCGAGGCGGCCCAGGCCGCGGACCGGGGCACCAACCAATGGACCGCGGACCGGATCTTCCCGGTGCTCACCGACCAGCTCGGCTTCGAGCGCGCCTGGGCGAGCGGCGAGAGCGGCGCCTGGGACCCGCACCTGGGCCTCGGGCTGTCGCGCCTCGGCAACGCCATCCACGGCCCGGATTATCCGCCCCACCTGCTGCTGCGCTGGCTGCCCGGCGATCGCGCGGCGGCGCCCCTGGCGATCCTGTCCCTGGCGCTGGCCGGCCTGGGCCTCGGGCTGCTGCTGCGCTCGCGGGGCTGCTCGCTGCTGGCGACCGCGGTCGGCGTGCTGGCGCTGCAATCGGCCGGCTTCGGGCCCCGCAATCTGCACTACGGCATGAAGGTCGATGCCGTGCTGTGGCTGCCCTGGACGCTGTGGGCGATCGAAGGCTGGGCCCGCGGCCGGCGCGCCTGCCTGCCGGCCATCGGCCTGTTCGCGGGCCTGCCGTTCCTGGCGGGCTTTCCGCCGATCGCCGCCTTCGCCTGGTGCGCGGCCCTGTGCTTCGCGGGCGGGCGCCTCGCTCGCGCAGGCCCAGCGCGCTGGCTGCCGGCGGCCGTGGCGCTCGGTTTGGGCCCGCTGCTGGCGGCGCCCCAGCTCCTGCCGACCCTGGCGGCCAGCTCGGATTCCCTGCGCCAAGCCAAGGACGCGACCGCCCTGTCAGCGGAGGCCTTGCCCCCGGCCAGCCTGGCGAGCCTGCTGCTGCCCGACCTGTTCGGCTCGCCGCTGAGCGAGCCGGAATCCTTCGGGCCGGCGGCGGCCTGGTGGCTGGCGCGGCCCCAAGATGCGGACCGCGCCCAACTGTCCCAGGGTCTCGAGTGGGATTGCTACGGCGGGGCGGCGGCGCTGCTGCTGCTGCTCCTGGCCCTGGCTGTGGATCCAAGGCGCGCTTTGTGGCCCGCGGGTTTGGCGCTCGTCGCGCTCGGCTTCGCCCAGGCCTGGCCCGGGGTCGCGCTGCTCTATCACCTGCCGCCCCTGGCCGGCGGCGCGCCGGCGCGGGCCCTGGCGCTGCTGTGGATCGCCCTGGGCTGGGGCGCGGCGCTCGGCGCCGAGGTCCTGGCGCGCGGCGGCCGCGGCGCGCGGCTGGCCTTGGCGCTGGCCCTGCCCGCGCTGCTGCTCGGCGCCTGGCTGCAGCTGGCCCCGCCCGATCCGGCCCGGCTGACCGCCGCCCTGGCCGAGCGCTTCGGGCGCCCGCTCGAGGAGGCCCTGGCCCTGCTGCCGGAGGCCGCGCAAGCCCGCGGACTCCTGCAGCTTGAACGCGGCGCCCAGGCCCTTTCGTGCGCCGCCCTGGCGGTGCTGCTGGCGGCCGGGCTGGCGCTCCTCGGCCGCCGCGCCCTGTGGGCCCTGCCCCTGTGCCTGTGGAGCCTGATCGAGCTGAGCTGGTTCAGCTCGATCCACGCGCTGCCCCGCGACCTGGGCGGCCAGCCGATCTGGCCTGCGAGCCCGCTGCTCGACGAACTGTCGGCGACGCTGGGCGATGGGCGCCTGGTGCGCTGCGCCAGCGACCGAACCCCGGAGCAGGCCGCGATCGTGCTGGCGCGGCCCAACCTGCTCGGCGCCTACGGGCTGCGGGACCTCTCCGCCTACGTGGCCTTCAACCAGCGCAGCCTGGTGGAGTGCCTGGAGGCGGTCGCCCCCGGCTCGCGCTTCCGCAGCGGGTTCGCGGGGCTCCCCGATCCCAGCACCCTCAGCGCGCCGTTCCTGGACGCGGCGCGGGTCACGGCCGTGCTGTCGCCGACGCCGCTCGCCCATCCGCGGCTCGAAACGCTGCGCGAGGAGCCTGGCTGGTGCCTGTACCGGCGCCGCATGGACCTGCCGTCGGCGCGTTTCGTGCGCGAGGAACGTCGCTGCGCAGAGCGCGCCGAGCTGCTGGCCGCGATCGCCGATCCCGCTTGGCAGCCCGCCGAACGGCTGCATCGCCTGGCGGCGGGTCCAACCGCGGGCGAGCCCCCGCTGGCCCGCTTCGAAAGCCGGCCGCCGCCGTCCGTGCTACGCCCGGCGCCGGAGCACCTGCGGGTCGAGCTCGGCGCTGGACCCGCGGGCCGGCTGGTGCTGTCCGAGCAATTCGATCGGGGCTGGAGCGCGCGCATCGACGGGCGCCCGGGGCGGCTGTTCGAGGCCGACGGCTGCTTCCTGGCGGTCGAGATCCCCGCGGGCGCCGAGCGGCTCGAGCTCTCCTACGGCGCGCCCGGCCGCGCCCTGGGCGGCTGGCTGGCCCTGGGGGCGGGCCTGCTGCTGCTCGGCCTGTGGCGCCTGGCCCCCGCGCCGGGCTCCGCGCGCCCGAGCGCGCCCCCGGACCGAGCTTGAGGCCAGCGGCCTCCCGCCGCCGGCCTTCGCAGGCCCGCGCGGCCGGTCCCCGATCGGCTCGCGGGCGTTCCGCGGAAGCTCCCCGCGTCCCACACTGAAGACCATGCGATTCCGGGTCCTGGCCAGCGGCAGCGGCGGCAATTCGCTGTTCGTCGAGAGCGGCGACCTGCGCATCCTGGTCGACGCCGGCCTGCCGCCGCGGGAGCAATTCGCACGCCTCGAGGCCGCGCGCATCGACCCCAGCGGCATCGACCATGTGCTGGTGACCCACGGGCACCTCGACCACGCGCGCTCGGCCGGCCAGCTGGCGCGCGCGGCCGGCGCCGTGCTGCACTGCTCCCAGGCCCTGTTCCACAACGGCTCGATCCGGCGCCACAAGCGCCGCGGCGACTGGTCTCCCGGCCGCCCGCTGGACCTCGAGCCCAGGAGCGGCCGCGGCCACATCCGCGCCCAGGCGGTGCTGGTGCCCCACGACGCGGAGCCGACCTACGCGGTGCGGCTCGAATCGCAAGGCCGGGTGCTGGGCCTGGTCACCGACCTGGGCTCGACCCCGGCGCGGCTCGACCACGAGCTCAGCGGCTGCCACGCCCTGATCCTCGAATTCAACCACGACCCCGAGCTGCTCGCGGCCGGCCCCTACTCGGCCGCGCTCAAGCGCCGCATCGCCGGGCCGCGCGGGCACCTCTCGAACCAGGACGCGGCGGCGCTGCTGAGGCGCCTGGCCGGCCCGGGGCTCGGCTGCCTGGTGCTGGCGCACCTCTCGCAGCACAACAACCGTCCCGAACTGGCCGCAGCCTTGGCCGCCGAGACCCTCGGCGCCCTGGGACTCGGCGCCGCACGGCTGGAGGTCGCCCGCCAGGACCAGGCCCTCGAGTTCATCGAGGTGTGAGCGCGGCCGCAGGCCACTGGCCCGCGGCCTCGAGTGCCCAGCCTGTCGACCCGGCCAGCGCGCAGCCCCGGACCGCCGCCGCCGCCCCGAGCACGAGCGCTGCTCCCCCACGATCGATCGACCCGCCCATGACCTCCAGACCGCCCCGCTCCGGCTCGGAACTGCTCGAGCTGATCGCCGCCCACCGCTCGGTGCGCGCCTTCCTCGATCAAGAACCGCCCCAGGCGGACATTCAGCGGGCGATCGCGGCCGCCCAGATGGCTTCCACCTCGAGCCACCTGCAGTGTTACCACCTGCTGCGGGTGCGCTCCGCGGAGCAGCGCGCCGCGCTGGTGGAGCTGTGCGGCGGCCAGCCCTGGATCAAGGACGCTGGAGCGTTTTTCGTGGTCCTGGCGGATCTGCGCCGGCTGGACCTGGCCGCGGCCCTGCACGGCCAGCTCCAGGTGCACAATTTCGAGAGTTTCCTGGTGGCGGTCATCGACGCGGCGCTGTTCGCGCAGAACCTGGCGCTGGCCTTCGAGGCCCAGGGCTACGGCATCTGCTTCATCGGCGGACTGCGCAACCGCCTGGCCGAGGTCGACCGGCTGCTGGAGGTGCCGGCGGGCCTCCTGCCCCTGTTCGGCTGCTGCGTCGGCCGCCCCGCGGAGCCCGGCGAGCCGCGCCCGCGCCTGCCCCTGGCGGCGGTCTTTTCGGACGGGCGCTTCAGCGATCCGGACGCCCAGCGGGCCGCGATCGGCGCGCACGACCAGGCCATGCTGGCCTGGAACCAGGCCCAGGGCCGGCCGGGCCGGGATTGGTCGCGCGGCGTGGCCCGCAAGGGCGCCCAGGCCTGGCGGGTCGGCTTGGCGGACTTTTACCGCAGCAAGGGCGCGGTGCTCGACGGTTGAAGGGGTCCCCATCGGCGGAGCCAACGCTTCCTGGAATTCGCGCGCGTCCCGCGCTGGCGCGGCCCAGGCCCTGGCAGCCCCAGGCCTTGCGCGCCGAGCGGTGTTCCGGCGGTGTCCGGCGCGGCGGCCTCGGCGCCCGGCGAATCGCGGCTTCCCGATGGCCCCCGGACTTGGCCGCCCCGGGCCCACACCCCACCATGGCGTGGCTCCGGTGCAGTCCTCGCGCCGCGGCCCCGACATGCCAATGCCGAACCTGCTCCGAATGCGCCTCCCCCTGTTCCTCGGGCTGCTGCTGGCGGCCTGCAGCAACTCCAACGATTCCGCGGTCCCGCTGTTCAGCGGCTACGGCTTGGCCAGCGCCAGCCTGCCGCGGCTGCTGCCGATCGCCGACCTGGACCCGGGCACGGTCAGCCCCTTGGTGACGGGCTTCAGCGTCGCGCCGGCCCTGCCCGCGGGCCTCAGCCTCGACCCCGGCACCGGCGTGATCAGCGGCGCCCCGACCGCCCTGAGCGCCGCCCAGGACTACACCATCACGGCCGTGGCGGGCGCGGCGACCCTCGAGGCCACGCTCAACCTGGAGGTGCGCGAGCCGCTGGTCAGCCTGGGCGCCTCGCGGGCCTTGATCCGCACGGTGCCCGTGACCGTGGTCACCGTGGGCCCGGGCGGCACGGCGCCCATCGCGAGCTTCCCGCCCGCGCCCACCGATGCGGACGGCGTGACGAGCCTCTCGAATCCCGCTCCCGCCACGGCCGCGCTGGTGGACCTCGAAGACGTGCCCGGCAACTCCTCCCAGACCCCGCCGGGCCTCGTCGACAGCACCAGCGATTTCCAGACCTTCCTGTCGCTCGACACCTCGGAGCTGTCCAGCGACCCCTGGCAACTGAGCTGCCAGCCGCCCTACCAAGCTCTGACACCCGCCGGCCCGAGTTTCCTGCTCGACACCCAGGCGGTGCCGCTGGTCGATGGGGAGCTCACCGTCAAGTACCAGCTGCAGACCCCCGCCGTCGGCCCGCTGCTGACCGGCAGCATCCCGACCCTGCGGCTCGAGCGCCGCACGCTGACCAACCCGCTGCTGGCCGGCGCCGACCCGGGCCCCTGGTTCGTGGCGGGCGGCGTGCTGTACGGCACGCTGGAGGATTTCCAGGGCAACGACAAGCTGTACGCCTTCGACCCCTCGATCCCCAGCCTGACCCAGGTAACCAACACCTGCGGTTCGACGGTCAACGAGGCCCCCGTGGTGCTGGGCAGCTTCGGCAACCGGCTGGCGATCTCGGTGCTCAACAACGCGATCGACCAAGATCGCGAGCTGTTCTTCTACGAGGGCGCGGGCCCGGTCCTGCTGCGGCCCGCCGACACGCGCCTGAATGGCAGCGACGAGCCCGGCGAGGTCGAGGAGTACCTGAGCATGCTGTACTTCTCGGCCCTGTTCAACGCCACGGATCGCGGCCTGTTCCGCTATATCCCCGGATCGCCGGCGCTGGTCCAGCGCATCGGCAACACCAGCGGCGGCGGCAACGACGATCCCAGGGAGTTGACCAACTTCGACAACCAGCTGTTCTTCACCGCCCTCAGCGGCGGCGTGCGCAGCCTGTTCCGCTTCAACACGGCCACCAACACCCTGGAGCGCGTATCGCAGGCGGCCAACGGCGACGTGCGCGAACTGACCGTCTCGGGCGGTGTCCTGTACGCGGTCGCCGAAACGGCCGCCGGGGGCTCCAAGCTGTTCCGCTACGCCGGCGGCAACTCGTTGGTCCAGATCGTCGATTTCCGCGCCGATCCGGCCCTGGACGACGCGCCCGAAGACCTGTTCGTCTACAGCGACGACGTGTTCTTCACCGCCCTCAGGCCGCTCACCGCGTTGCGCAAGCTGCACCGCTTCCAGCCCCTGGCCCAGCCGCTGCGCGCCGAGCTGCTCTCGAACGTGGCCGGCAACAACAACGACGACCAGCTGTCCGGCTTCACCGTGGCCGGGACCGAGGTCTGCTTCCGGGGCAACAACCCCTCGGGCGTGGCCAAGCTGTGGTCCTTCAACGACGCCACCGCCGAGGTGCGCCAGCTGGTCGAGCTGCGCGGCGCGGCGCTGTCCGACGACCCGGCCCAGCTGACCGCTTTCGGCGACCGTTTGGCTGTGGTGATGAGCACCGCCGCCGGCGGCCGCAAGCTGTTCGTCTACGACCCCGCCAGCCGGGGCGTGGTGCAGGTCTTGAACAGCACCGGTGCCGCCGGCGACGATCGGGTTTCGATCCGCGCGGCGATCGGCTCGGTGCTGTACTTCACGGCCGACGACGGCAGCGGCAACCTGCGCCTGTACTCGCTGCAGTGAGCGCCGGCCGCTGGGTGCCTGGCGGCTCGGTCCGGCCGAGCCGCCGCTGCCCGAGCGGCGAGCGGCTCGACGGCGAGGTGCACGGGCAGCGACACGCCCCGCCACAGGGCCGGGGCTCCAGGGTGCCGCGGCTGCGGCGTTCGCCCGCAGCGCCTAACCGCGCCTAGCCGCGGCTGAACAGCGGCGAAAAGCGCACGATCGCCCACACGGCGATCACGGCGTCCTTGGGCCCGATCTTCTTGCCCTCCGAATAGTCGCGCCCGGCGTAGGAGATCGGCACCTCGTAGATGCGCACCTTCTGGCGCGCCACCTTGGCGGTCAGCTCGGGCTCGACCGCGAAACTGCGGCTCTGAATGCGGATCTTCTGGGCCACCTCGCGCTTGAAGACCTTGTAGCAGGTCTCCATGTCGGTCAGGTTCAAGTTGGTGAAGGCGTTGGAGAGCAGCGTCAGGAAGCGGTTCGCCAGGTAGTGCCAGAACAGGTGCACCCGCACGTAGGGTCCGCCCAGGAAACGGCTGCCGAAAACCACGTCCGCCTTGCCGTCCAGGATCGGACGCAGCAGCACCGGATAGTCGCCGGGGTCGTACTCGAGGTCGGCGTCCTGGATCAACACCACGTCGCCGCGCACTTCGCGGAAGCCCGTGGCCAGGGCCGCGCCCTTGCCTTGGTTGACCTGGTGGTGGCAGCAGCGCACGTTGTCGTACTTCTTGGCCAGCTCGGCCATGATCTCCGCCGAGCGATCCCGCGAGCAGTCGTTCACCAGGATCAGCTCCTTGTCGTACGGAGCGGCCTGCACACGCCGCACGATTTCGGCCAGGGTGGCCTCCTCGTTGTAGATCGGGATCACGACCGAGAGCTTCATGTTGGGCGGGCGCGGCGGGTTCGGGTCGGGGAGGGCTTCGGCGGTCGGCGCGGGGCCTAGCCGCGGGGATCCCCGCCGCGGCCGGCGAGGCCATCGAACCAACGATCGATGCCCAGGAAGCGGGTCAAGCCGAGGTGCAGTTCCTTGTAGGCCGGCTCCTCTTCGATGCACCACATGGGCTTGTGGAACAGGGCGAAGATCTCTGCGTCGCTGCGGCGGCGTTTGGCCTGGACCACCGCTCGGCGCCCCATCCAATGGTCGTAGCGCCCGAGGAGGTCATTGATGCCGATCAGGTCCGCGGCCGCGATGCGCGAGATCGGCACGCTGTCGTTGACCGCATGGCGCGCCTTGTCCACCAGGCGGCCCACCACGCCGCGGGCCTGGGCCTCGGTCGCCTCGATGCGGAAAGGCGTCGTGTCGTGCAGCCCGGCGCCGATCCAGATCCGGCGCAGGTACAAGGACAGCAGCGCCGGCAGAACCGCCTGCAGGTGCTGGTCGTCGTAGTTCTTGAAGCAGGCCAGCACCGGGTTGCGCACCTGCAGCAGGCGCACCGTCTCGGGCGGGAAGGTCTTGGAGGTGCTCGAGTGGTGGTGGTAGCAGACCGCCTCGGGCACGTACAGGATCCGATGGCCGAGCACCCATAGGCGCCAGCCCAGGTCGACGTCCTCGTAATAGGCGAAGAATTCCTCGTCGAAACCGCCCACCTCGCGGAACAGCTCGGCGCGGATGGCCATCGCTCCGCCGCAGGCGAACAGGGAGGGCGCGCGCTGGTCGTGGACGGCGCTGGGCGGCTCTTGATAGCCCTTCTGGATGCCGATGCCGTGGAAGTTCATGCCCCCGCCGGCCGAATCGATGCGCTTGCCGTCCCAGGAGAGCATCTTGGCCGTGGTCGCGTCGGCTTCGCCGGCCAGCAGCGGCTCCAGCAGGGCCCGCAGGAAGCCCGGCTCGACGCGCATGTCGTTGTTGAGGAAAACCACGACCTCGGCCTTTCCGGCCTCGCGTGCGCCCTGGTTGCAGCCCGCGGAGAATCCCAGGTTGCGCGGGTTGACCAGCGTGCGCACCCAGGCCCAATCGCGGCGCAGCAGCTCCACCGAGCCGTCGCTGGAGCCGTTGTCGATCAGCAGGACCTCGACGAGTTCCCGGGGATAATCCAGCTTGGCCAGACTGCCGAAGCAGCCGGCGAAGTGGTGCTGGCCGTTGTAGTTGAGGATCACCACGGCGACCCGCGGGAGCGCGCCGTCGGCGCGGCGCGGCCCGCTGGCACCGGCGGGCGATGCGCCGAGCCGGGGGCCGGGCCCGGTCGCCGATGCCGGGCCCGCGGCGGGCTTCTCGCCGCGCCCGAGCAGCCTGTCGAAGACTCCCATGGGCGGCTCAGCCAGCCTCCTCGATGCGCAGGCGCCCGAGGCGCAGGTAGTGGCCCGGCGCGGTTTCGATGGTCAGCTTGCGGCGCCCGGGCTGGACCTC
>JBIKLM010000450.1:0-3535 GCA_044359835.1 Planctomycetota bacterium | reverse complement strand
TCGGGCAGGGTCACCAGGCGACCCAGGTCCATGCCGAGCCGCGCCGCGGTGTTGCGGCCCAGGTGCTGATCCGGCACGAACAGGATCTTTTTTCCCTGCCGGCGGGCCCAATCCACCATCAGGTGCGCGTTGGAGCTGGTGCACACGCCGCCGCCCGTGCGGCCCGCCAGGGCCTTGAGCCGCCCGCCGGTGTTCATGTAGGCGATCACCAGCAGGTCGTCGCCGTAGCGCTCGATCAGCTGATCGGCCACCGGCAGCACCATCCAGTCCTTGGCCAGCATCTCCATGGTGCAGCCGGCCTTCGGATTGGTGATCCAGACGCTCTGGTCGGGGTGGGCCAGGATCGCGATCGATTCGGCCATGAAGTGCACGGCGGACTCGACGATGACCTTCTTCTCCGGCGCATTGCGGGCCGCCAGGGCCAAGGCATAACTGTCGGCGATGCGGCCGCCGTAGTGCTCGACCAGCTTGACGATCTCGCCGCCCATGTAATAGTGCGCCAGCAGCAGCAGGCTGTCGCCGAAGTGCGCGCGGGCGGGCTTGATGTAGCCGTCCATCCAGCGCACGACGGTCTCGGCGCGGTGGTCAGGAAGCGCCAGGAATTCCTCCGCGTAGGGGCGGAATTCGGGCTGGTACCAATCGAGCGGCAGGGCCGTTTGGCACAGGGGCAACTCGGGGGCCAGGACCAGGCCGGACTCGCCGGCGGACGGGCGCGGGGGCGTCATGGGCGGTGCCGCCGGAGGGCGGTGCGCTATTCGTAGTCCATCGGGCGCTCGGGCGGGTTCGAAAATCGGCTGCGGCGGCCCGAGCCGAGCTCTGGCCCGGGTCCTTGGCGGCACTCGCCGCGCGCAGCGCTGGGCGCCTCCCCGGGAACGGCTGGAGCGGCCTCCACCGACCGGCCGAGGCGCCTTGGAGGCCCGGATGGCGCGGGCCGTCCCTCGCAGGGGCTGCTAGCATGGCCGCCCCCCGAGCCCGCCATGCCCCTCAAGCTGCTCTCCGACTTCGACGGCGTCTGGACCGATCAGGCCATCGAAGCGGAGGGGGTCCTGCTGTACACGGCAGCGGAGGCGGCCCGGCTCGCCGGCATCGCCCAGAACCGGGCCCTCGCCGACTTCCGGGCCTTCGAAGCCGAAGTCCTCTCCAGGCCGGAACTCCACGGCTGGGCCCCCGACGGGCGCATCAGCGCTTACGTGGACGAGGACCCCTTCTGCCGCTCGAACGCCATCGCGCGCCTGATCGAAGGGGCCCACGAGCCGCGGCCGCGGACCTACCGCCAGGCGATCGAAGCGGCCGGCTTTCCTTCGGTGGGGGCCTTCGCCGACCGCTGCTTCCTGGGCGCCACCGAGCGCTTCCGCCGCGACCATCCGCCGGCGCTGGTCCCCGGCGCGGAAGACGCCCTGCGGGGCCTGCTCGAGCTGGGCATCGAGCTGGTGATCGTCTCGAACTCGCCGGCGGAGAAGATCCAGGGCTGGTTCGGGGCTTTGGGGCTCGAATTGCCGGGCCCTGAGCGTTTCCGGGTGCGCGGCTCGGCGCGCAAGTTCGCCCTGGGCGCGTCCCAGGCCGGGTTCGACCTGGGCGGGCGGCGCGTGCTGGTCGATCGTCCCCACTACCGCGCGATCCTCGAGCAGGAGCGCCCCGCTTGGGTGGTGGGGGACGTGTTCTCCTTGGATCTGGCCCTGCCCGAGGCCCTGCGGCGCGAAGGCCGACCGGATGCGCCGCGGGGACTGATCCTGCGACGCCACATACACACCCCGTCCTGGGTCCTGGATGCGGCCCGTGGGGGCCCGATCGATCGCCTGATCGAACATCCGGCCGAGCTGGCTGCGCTGCTCCAGGCGGAGCTTCGATCGCACCGGGATTCCAACCCATCCAGCTCCGCTCGATGAGCTTCAAGATCCCGTTCTGTGCCCTGGACCTGGGCGGTTTCCTGCCGCCCTGGCTCGAAAAGCTGCTGCCGCTGCTGATCCTGCTCGGCGCCATCGCCGTGGTGCTGCGGCGCCTGCCGGTGATCGACGTGGGGCACAGCGCGGCCTTCCGGGCGCGCCGCGTGCGCAATTGGCTGCCGCTGGGCCTCCTGTACGCCTTCATGTACATGGGGCGCTACAACCTGACCGTCTCGAAGAATGCCTTCGGCGAGATGGTCGCCGAAGACGGCGGGGCCTTGATGAGCAACCAGGACTTCGGCTGGATCTTCGCCGCCGGCACCTGGGTCTATGGCTTCGCCTTCCTGCTCAACGGTCCCCTGACCGACCGCATCGGCGGCAAACGCGCCATGCTGATCGGAGCCGGGGGCTCCGCCTTCGTCAACGGCCTGATGGCGCTGCTGACCGCGAGGGTGGTCGCCGGCGCGGGGCTCTCGGGTGCTCTGGCGGTCAATTTTCCGTTCGCGATCGGCGCGCTGTACATGCTCAACATGTACTTCCAGAGCTTCGGGGCGGTGGCGATCGTCAAGGTCAACGCCCCCTGGTTCCACGTGCGCGAACGCGGCGTGTTCGGGGCCATTTTCGGAATCCTGATCTCCCTGGGGGTCTATTTCGCCTACGACTGGGGCCAGGCGATCTTGGTCCACGAGGCGCTCGGCCTGGTGTGGGTCTACGCCATGCCCGCGCTGCTGCTGTCGGCCTTCTGGCTGCTCAGCCTGCTGGCGGTCAAGGACACCCCCGGGCAGGCCGGCCACGTGGACTTCGCCACCGGGGACGCCAGCGACGGCGACGAAGGGCCGCGCAAGCCGGCCCTCGAGGTTTTCGCCATGATGCTCGCCAATCCGGTGATCTTGACCATCGCCGGGATCGAGTTCTGCTCGGGATTCCTGCGTCAGGCGATCATGCAATGGTTCCAGACCTTCGCCAAGCAGACCGACGGTGTCCTGGCGCTCAAGCAGGGCTTCGTCTACGAGAACTGGGGGCTCCTGCTGTGTTGCGCGGGCATCCTGGGCGGCGTCTTCGCGGGCTCGATCTCCGACCACCTGTTCAAGAGCCGCCGCGGGCCGGTCAGCGCCGTGCTGTACGGCATCCTGACCGCCGGGGCCCTGCTGCTGTGCTTCGTGTACGCCACGCCGGCGGTGGGCTGGCTGGTGATCTTCCTCTCGATGGCCGTGATCGGCGTGCACGGCATGCTCTCCGGCACTGCTTCGATGGACTTCGGCGGCGCCAAGAACGCCGGCATCGCCGTGGGCTTGATCGACGGATTCGTTTATCTGGGCACCGGGGTCATGTCCCTGACCTACGGGCTGCTGCTGCCCAAGGAGCAATTCGATGCCCAGGGCCGCCTGACCGGGCCGGTGCTCGAGCCGGCCAATTGGCTGGCCTGGCCCCTGGCTATGGTCCCCGTGGCGGCTCTGGGGCTGGCCCTGGCCCTGCGGGTCTGGCACGCCACCCCGCGCCGCCACGGGCACTAGCCCCCGCGGGCTGTCCGGATCGTCCTTCGGGGCGCACACTGGGGACCGTGCGCTTGATCGTCGTGCCGGGGCCCCGAGCCCCGGGCGATCGAGCGCTGCCCGCGCCCGGGTGCTTGCCCACCCAGAGCCGAGCGTGCG
>JBIKLM010000449.1:0-3538 GCA_044359835.1 Planctomycetota bacterium | reverse complement strand
TCGAAGACCGTGAGGCCGTTGTAGTTCAGGGCCGTGCCGCCTTGCGCATCGGTGAAGGCCACGTTGCGACCGTCGTGCGACACCACAGGGTGCAGACCGCCACGAATGGACAGTTCCACAGTCAGTGGCGCGTCTGCACCACTGGGGCGGCTGGCGACGGTGAAGCCATGCTCTAGACCGCGGGAGTCGTTGACATACCATTCAGTGATGCAGTCATCCCAATGCCGCGAGAGCCGGCCGCCGTCGGTGGATGTGGCGCGCGGCTCGGTGACGGGATGGGTGGTCCCCCAGCCGTAGTCTTGGAGGTCAAGCCCCCAGCTCCAACCGCCAGCGTCAGGTTGTGTTGTGAATCCCCGCTCATCGAATGTGGTGATCAAGCCCTGCCCGGGATTGCGCGCGCTCCAGCCCTCCTCGACGGCGAACAGCTTGTGCCGGCCCGCTTCGTAGGCGGCGCGGATGCTCGACCAGTCGGAGGTGCTGAGGCCTTCGGGAGGGCTCCCGGCGTCCCCGCCGGCACGGCTGGGCGCATCGATGTTGGATGGAGCTGAAGTCTCGCCCTCGCCGGTCGCGACCAGCGGCGGGGCTTCACGAGCGGGGCTCGAGCAGGCCGCCGATTCCGCGGTCTGGGCCTGGACCGGAGTGGCCAGTGCGGCCATGAGACAGCCGAGAATTCCGGAGATGAAGCGGGTGAGGCGAAGCATGGGTTTGGATGTAGAAGCTGGGGAACAACCGCGGGCCACAGGGCTTGGGCAGCCGCGGCGGTTCGAATTGGAAGAGCTGCACCGGGGTTGGCCGATGGCTCCCTGGGCTAGCCACAGAAGGTGGCTGTCCCGGGAGCCGAGGAGCCAACCCGATGCACATCCCCAGCCTAGACGCCAACTCCAATCTGGGGGGCCGGGGCCGCGCCTAGCCGGGGCCGCGTCCGCGGCCCCAGGCCCGCTCTGGATGGCCTCAGAAGCCGCCCCGGAGGCAGCAAAGCCCGTGGCCTGCCACCCCCGCGCGCCAGCGCAGGCTGGAGCCTCGGAGCGGCAGGTGGAAAGCTGGGCCCCCGGGCGGTCCGGCGCTGCGAGCCGCGGCTCGCGGGCCTGGATTCAAGGTGCCAAGAAGGGCAGCGCCAGGCCCTGGCCGGTGCTTGGGCCGAAAGGGTGCAGGGGGCCGCTGGTCGAGGCCCCTGCCCGAACCGACGCCGGATGGCGGCGGAGGGCTCCCAAGCGCTGATCGGAGCGCGGCCAGCCGACGCGAGACTCCGGCCGGTTGCGAGGCTTTAGGGGCGCCGGACTTGGGCTGAACGGGCTCCGCCGGGGAGCTGAGGGCGGGGCCTTGGGGGCTTTGGGATGCCGCGGTGCACCGGTCGGACCCCCGCCGGTCGCGGATCGGCCTGGGGTCCGACTTGCTGGATTTCAGTCCTCGCGCCGGGCTTCAGTCCTCGGCGCCGAAGGCCCATTGGATGAAGGGGCCGTCGAGATAGTCGGCGGGGGGGATCTGGCTTTGCAGCAGGGGGCCGCGCAAGGTGCGCTTGAGGATCAGGCGCAGCACCTCGGCCACGCCGGCGGCGGTGGTGGCTTGGATCGCGGACAGGCGCTGGCCTTCGATCTCGATCGGGGTGCAGAACATGCCGTGGCGCAGGGCGCGCAGGCGGCCGGAGGCGTCGCGGCCTTCGACGTCGGCGTAGATCGCGATCAGGTCCTCTTCGCAGTGGGGCACGGCGGCCTCCATCTGCTCGAGCAGCCAGCGGGCGCGGTCGACGCCCGCGGGGGCGCGGGACAGCAGGCCCTCGACCCAGGCGAAGTGGCCGGGGTAGCGCAGGGTCTTGTAGTCGAGCTCCTGGACGTAGCCCGCCAGGGCCTGGGGCAGGTCCGCGGCGCCCCCGGAGGTCACCGCTTCTTCGAGCGGCAAACCGTCGAGCAGCAGCGCTTGACGCTCGCTCAGGGCCGGCAGCTCGACCAGCCGGCCGCCGCGCAGGGCCTGGCCCGGGTGCACGTACTCGGTGGCCACGCCCACGGTGCTCCAGGTGAAGCCGTAGAAGTGCGGGCCGACCGCGTGGTCGGTCAGGGCGCCGACGCGCATGCGCAGGCGTTCCAGCTTCTGCACGCCCCAGGTCTGGCAGGCCTCCTGGAACAGTCCGTGGGCCAGGATGTTGACGAAGCCGGGCGCCAGGCCGCATTGCAGGGCGAAGCAGGTCTCGGCGCCCTGGGCGATCTCCAGCACCTGGCGCGTCTCGGCGACGTATTCGGTCAGGTTCAGGTAGTGACAGCCGTGGCGGCGCGCCAGGCGGGCCAGGCGCGGGGCCTCCGACCCGGGCAGGCAGTCGACGAGCACGTCGGCCGCCTCGAGCTCCGCCTCCAGGGCCCCATCGCTGCCCTCCGCGGGCATGGGGACCGCGCGCGGGGCTGCGACCCGCGGGGCGCCGGCGGCGCTGAACTCGGCGGCGGCCTGGGCCGCGGCCGGGGACACGTCTCCGATCACCACCTCGGCCATCACGGACGGCTCGTTGCGCAGCATCAGCGCCAGGGCGCGGCCGATGCCGCCGCCTCCGGCGATGAAGACCTTGGGACGCAGGGCGGTGGAGTGGGAGCGGGGCGCGGGCTTCATGGAGTTCGGATCCTGGCGGGGAAGCTCAGCAGTCTACGGGGGATTCGCCGCGCCACCAGCGGGGGCCGCGCCGGCGAAAAATTCCAAGTCCAGGTGACACCGGCGGCGCGCGGCCTTGTCATAGGAGGCACAGGCAGCGCGGCAGCGCCGCCGAACCGAACGATGCAGACCCAGACCGAACGACCGACCCCGCGCGGCAGCGCCGGATCCCAACGAAGCAGCACGTCCCGCGATCCCTTGGGCCGCTTGGGGCGCCTCCGGCGCATCCCGGTGCGAGTGCAGGGGGCCCACCTGGCGCTGCTCCTGCTGGCGGGCGCTCTGGCCCAGGTTGCGGGCGCGCGGGCGGCGGGAGCAGCGCGAGCGACAGGCGCGGATGGGCCTCCGGCGCCGGCGCGGTCCCCGGCGGAGGCGGAGCCGCGCGAGCAGGTCCTGCGCCTCGAGGTCATCGATCGCTCCGGCCTCTTTCCGCACGCCCAGATCGAACCGCGCCTGTACCTCGCCAGCTCGGCGGAGGGCTGGGCGCCGGACGGCCGGGGAGCCACCGGCGCCTATGGGCCCCTCGGTCCCGAAGGCAGCCCGGTGGGCTGGGTCTTCGAGCTGCCCCGGCCGCTCGCCGAGTCGCCGGAGCTGGCCTTCAAGTTCACCCGCGGAAGCTGGGCCACGGTCGAGGTGGATGCCCTCGGCCGGGACATCGAAAACCGGCGGCTGCCGGAGCTCGAATGGCCCCGGGGCAAAGCT
This sequence comes from Planctomycetota bacterium, assembly GCA_044359835.1. Classification (GTDB taxonomy): domain Bacteria; phylum Planctomycetota; class UBA1135; order UBA1135; genus JBIKLM01. The sequence continues at coordinate 208 of JBIKLM010000449.1, read as the reverse complement.
CCGGCTCGCCTGCGGCTGGAACTCCTGCGTTTCGCCGATCAGGGCCGGTCCGAGTCGGCGGGGGGCGCTCCGCGGACGAGCACAGTCACCGGGCGGCTCGAGGTCTTCGAGCTCGAATCGAAGCCGCTCGGCGACCGGCGCACGATCCGCGTCTGGCTGCCGGCCCAGTATCCGCTGCCCGGGGAGGCCGAAAAGGGAGCTGCGAAGG
>JBIKLM010000075.1:0-12607 GCA_044359835.1 Planctomycetota bacterium | reverse complement strand
GGTGTCCTATGGGTCAGCCTGCGCAGCCGGCAGGCCTGGCTGCCGCTGGTGGCGCTGCTCTTGGCCAGCGGCCTGCAGGTGTCTTGGTGGCTGCGGTATGGGGACACGACCAGCGGCTATGTGTTGCTGCTGGCGCTGGGCCTGCAGGCCACGCTCGCCACGGCCGTTGGCATGGGCGCCCGCTGGCCCCTGCTGGATCTGTCGCGCAGCCTGACCCTGGCATGCGCGGGGTTATGGGCCACGCTGCTGGCCGCGGACGGAGACTGGGTCGAGATCGGGGCGGGCCTCGGTGTGTTGCTGGCGCTGGTGCTGGGGGCTGCGATCTACGTCGACCGGCGCATCGCGCCGCGCCTGCCGCTGGCTCCCCTCCTGGCGGGCGGCAGCGCGGTCGCCATGAGCTTCGCCTGGGAAGCGATGCGTCACACCGGACCAGGGACGATGGCCGCCGGGCTGCGCACGGCGCTGGTCGGGTCCCTGCCGCTGCTGGTGCTGTTCGTCGAAGGCCTGATCGGACGCCGGACGGCGGGGAGCTGGCGGCGCGCCCTGCCCGGCGCGGTCGGCGGTCTGATGGGGGCTCTGAACCCGCTCGCCCTGGGCCTGGGCATCAGTGCGGGCAACCAGCTGGCGTTGCTGCTGCCCTTCTCGATGGCCCTGCTGGTGCTGTGGACGCGGACCTCGCCCAGCCTGTGGAGCTGGTTCGGGCCAGAGCCCCTGGCGGCCGCGGCGGCCCTGCTGTCGATCGGCGGCGGCCTGGTCTTCCGCTCGATGCTCGGGCCCGCACCGGGCCTCTGGCCCTGGCCGCTGGCGACATTCGGCGCCCTGGGTGTCTTGGCGGCCCTGAGCGCGCGCTTCGCCGGCGACCCCGCGCTGGGGCGAGCGCGGGCCGCCTACGCGGGCCTGGCCCTGTCCGCCTGGGCCCTGCTCGGCCCCGCCCAGGCGCCGGGCCTGCCCGGCCTGCCGCTGCTGACCGGCGCGGTGCTGGTGCTGGCCGCGGGCCTCTCCCTGGCGGGCGGGCTGCCGCTGTTCTCCTGGCTGGCGCTGCCCTGCGTGGCCTTCTCGCAGGGCGCCTGGGCGCGCGCCTTCGGCAGTCAGGAGTTCGAGCCCCCGCTGGCCCTGCTGGGCACGGGGCTGGTCGCGCTCGGAGTCGCGGCGCTGCTCCTGCGCCAGCGGCCCGCCCATCCGTCCAGCGGCGCCGCCTGGGCCCTGACCCCGCTGGCGCTGCTGCCGGCGCTCGACTACCTCGGGCAGGGCTACGCCGAACCATTCCGGCTCCTGCCGCAAGCGCTGCTCTCCGGCGCGGGCGCGTGGGGCTGGCCCGCGGGTCTCTCCTTGCTGAGTGCGGCGGTGAGCCGCTTCGGGCCCGAGACGGAAGCCGCGTGGCCGGGCCGCAGGCTGTCCTGGACCCTGGCGGGCCTGCTGGGCGGCGCGGCGCTGGGCCGGGTTCTCGAGGGCTCGAGCGAGCTGATCACCGTGACCGGCGCGCTCTTCGGAGCCTCGGGACTGGGCCTGCGCCACGCGTCCGCACAGACCCCTTGGACGCCCGCCCTGACCACCCTGATCGCGGTCTTCGGCCTGCTGCTCGGGCTGTGGCGCGTCGCCCTGGAGGGCCACCTGGCCTTCGATCCCCGCTTCATCTCCCTGGAGGCCGCGGCGCTGGTGGCTCTGGCCGTCCTGGCTGGGACCAGCGCCGCACGCTTCGCGAGCCGCAGCGAGCGCGGGCCGTGGCGCTGGCTCGACGCCCTGCCGCTGAGTGTGCCGCTGGGCATCGCGGGGCTGTTGTTCGGACTGCTGGCGGCCTCGGCCCTGGCCCTCGACGCCGCCGCGCAGGACGGCGAGCGGGTCAGCCTGCTGAAGGCGAGCCGAAGCAGCACGCAGACAGCCGTCTCCCTGGCCTGGGCCGCCTACGCCCTGGGGCTGTTGGTCTACGGCCAACGCCGGGGCTGGGTGGCCCTGCGCAAGGGCTCCCTGGCGGTCTTGAGCCTGGCCCTGGCCAAGCTGTTCCTGTTCGACCTGTCCTATCTGCGCGGCCTGTTCCGCGTGGTCTCGATCGCCGGCCTGGCCAGCAGCCTGGTGCTGGTTTCCTGGATCTACCAGCGCCTGGTCTTCAAGACCCGCAAGGAATCCCCGCCCCCCGCCGGGGGCGCGCCGGGCGACGGTGGATGAGCCGCCCCGGCGGGCGGCGAGGCGCTGGATCGGCCGATCGCTTCGGCCGGATCGGCCCGGGCTGGGCCCGGACCGATCGCTCGCCCGCCGATCAGGGTTTGCGCTGGATCAGCAGGTACTGATAGCCGATCGGGTCCACGCTGCGGTTGGAGCTCTCGAACACGTCGACCTGCACGCGGCGCGCGCCGGCGGCCGGGTCCAGGGTCACGAAGGGCACCGGATCCGCCTGGGTGTCCGATTGGATCACCTGGCCGTCTTCGCGCACGGCCAGGTCGATGTCGTAGCCCCCGGGTGAATAGGCGATAAAAACCACCAGTTGATCCGCGGGCACTTCGTGTTCGAAGGTCAGCGGCTGATCCACCAGCACGTGGCGGCCTTGGTAGAGCACCTCGAAGGTCAGCCCGTTTTCCGCCAGGCTGTCGGCGTAGTGGACTTCCATCTGGGAGAAAAGCTCCGCGTCGCTGATCTCGATCGGCTCGGTCCGCCCGTCCAATAGCTGCAGCTTGATGCCATCGGAGGCCACGCCGCTCAGATAGATCTCGGCGCCCGGCGAGGTGCCTTCGGGCAAGGCCAGCTCGATTTCGATCAGGTCGCCGTCCGCCGGGAAGTAGGTCATCACCGGCACGGAATCCGAGGCGGTGTCGCTGGCCACCACCTCGCCGTCGATGCGCAGGAACAGGTCGATGTCCAGCTCGAGATCGGTCAGGGCGTGGACGGTGATCAGGCCCTCGCCGCTGCACGCGAAACGCCAGGTGGGACGTTCGGGGCCCCCGCTGGCGACGAAACTGCGCTCCAGGAACCGGCTGGCCCCGCCCGAGGCGCCGTCGAAGGCGACCTGCGCCGGCTGGTACTTGTAGATCAGCACCTGCGCGGTCGGCTGGCCCATCAGCTGATCGGCCACGGTCAGGCGGTAGCGCAGCTCGACGCGCTCGTCGAAGGGGCCCGCGGTGACCAAAGGGAAATAATCGCTCGAGTTGTCGAGCGCCAGGGGCTCGTCGTCGTCGCTGCCGTCGAACAGGTAGCCGTCCACGTCGGTGCCGTCCGAGCTGGCGGCCAGGAATAGGTAGCGGAAGCCCGGCTCGAGATTGACCGGCAGCGTCAGGCCTTCGTCCGACAGCGACAGGCTGCGGCGCAGGACCAGATTCGAGGAGTCGAGCCCCGGAACGCCGTCGGCCGAGGCGTGCTGGGTGGCGAGCAGTTCGAGCAGCTCGAGCGGCGGCAGCAGCAGCTCGCCGAGCCGCAGGCTCCAGACCTGATCGCGCTGACGCTGGCGCTGGTCGTATTCGGGCTCGAGCAGCTCGGCCACCAGGTCGACCCGCTGGCCGTAAGCGAAGCCGAAGCTGGTGCGCTCGCCGGAGCCACCGGTGTTGTGCTCGGCGGCCGAGATCACCCCGATCACGCGCCCGCTGCGGTCGAGGATCGGGCTGCCGCTGGCCCCGCCGACCACCGGGCCGCAATAGTGGATCAGGTGGCAATCGGCCCAGGGGGCGCGCTGGAAGAAGAAATCGGTCTTGGCGGTCACGTGGCCCGGCACGGCGTGCAGGGTCGGGAAGCCGGAGATGCCTTCCGAAGGAAAGCCCAGATAGACCACGCGCTCGGAGAGCTTGGGTTCGCTGGTGCGCGGGTCCGCCAGCGGCAGGGGCTTGCCGGTGGCGCCGGCCTCCACGTCGATCACGGCCAGGTCGCCGACCGGGATGAAGGACAGGTTCTGGGCCGCGTCGGGGTCCTGCTGGGCGCGCACGACGGTGCGCTTGAGGCGCGCGTTCCAGGGGCCGTAGGCGGGGTGGATGCGCACGCTGCGCGGCGAGAGGGCCAGCTCCTCGCGGTCGCTCCACGAGCGCTTGGCCGCCAGCCGGCCCTCGAGGGCGCCCTCCAGCAGGGCTTCGGCCACGTGGGCGTTGGTGGCCAGTTTTCCGGGGGCCACGACCCAGCCGGTGCCGATGAACTCGAAGGTCTCCGGCCCGCTGCTCGAGCGGCGCGCGACGCCGAGCATGTAGACCGAGTCGAGGGCCGGCTCGAGGATCGCCTCGAAGTCGGCCTCCGGCGTCTGGGGGGCCGGCGGGGTCAGGGCGGGGCTCGGCGGGTCGAAGGTCAGGACCCCGGCGACGAGGGCGGCCAGGGGGATCAGGAAGCGCATCGGCGTGTGGTTGAGGGAGGGGGACGGATCGAGCCGGTTGGCCAGCCGACCATCCGGCGGCTTTCGGCGTTTATCCTGACCGGGTGGAAAGCCTGCGGGATGAACGCTCGGTTAGACCCGTCGGCGGGCCGGCGGCCGCCGAACTCGTCGCCTGGGACGAGGCCTTCGAGCGCGCCGGCGCCAACCCGGCCCAGCGCCAGCGGATCTGGTTCCAAGGCCTGCGGGGCCGGGGTGCGGCCGGCCCGGCCGCCCAGCGGGGCGCGCCCTTCGGCCGGCGCCTGCTGGCGGAGGTGGCGCGCTTCGAAGCCGAACTGGAAGGCCTGGCCCGCCCGCTCCAGCGCACGCCCAGCTCCGACGGCGCCGAGCGCCTGGTGCTCGGTCTGCAAGACGGCCGGCGCGTCGAAGCGGTGGCCCTGCCCAGCGGCAGCGCCTGCCTCTCGTCCCAGGTCGGCTGCGCAGTCGCCTGCCGCTTCTGCATGACCGGCCAGGGCGGTCTCGAGCGCCAGCTGACCGCCCTCGAGATCCTGGCCTGCTGGCTGCGCTTGGCCACAGAGCGGCCCCTCAAGCGGGCCCTGTTCATGGGCATGGGCGAGCCGGCCCACAACCTCGGCCCGGTGCTGGCCGCGGGACAGGCCCTGGCCGAGCGCGCCGAGCTCGGCCGCCACCACGTGGTGATCTCGAGCGTCGGCGACCCGCGCTTGTTCGAACGCCTCGACCAGGGCCCCTTCCGGCCCGCCCTGGCGCTCTCCCTGCACAGCGCCGATCCAGAGCTGCGCCGCCGTCTGCTGCCCCACGCGGCCCCCCTGTCCCCCGCCGAATTGGTCGACGCCGGCGAGGCCTACGCGCGCCGGGGCGGCTACCCGATCCAGTATCAATGGGCGCTGCTCAAGGGCGTCAACGACTCCGACGCGGACCTGCTCGCGGCCGCCGAGCTGCTGCGCGGCAAGCGCGCCGTGCTGAACCTGATCCCCTGGAACCCCCTGCCGGAGCTGCCCTTCGAGCGCCCCGACCGCGAGCGCTGCCGCGCCGCCGTGCGCCTGCTGATGGGCGCCGGCATCCTGGCCAAGCTGCGCTGGTCCGCCGGCCTCGAGGCCGAAGCCGCCTGCGGCCAATTGCGCAGCGCCCGGCGCGAGGCCGCCGGCCCCGGAGAGCCCTCGGACTAGCGCGTGGCCAGCGCCGCTTGGCGGCCGAAGAAGCTGAACACCTGGCCCGTGCCGAGCGAGATGGTCGGTCCGTAGTCCGCACCGTCGGGCTCGTAGAGCGGGAAGCCCACGTCCATGCGCAGGACGGTCGAGCCCAGGATGCTCGGCGAGCCAAGGCGGATGCCGAATCCGACCGAATGCAGCAGGGGCCCGAAGTTCTGGTCCACCTCGGCGATCAAGCCGGCGTCGTAGAAGCCCACCAGGCCCAGGTTGAACTCGGCGAAATCGAGGCCGGTATCCCAGCGGTCCTCGAGATTGAGCTGGAAGCGGCGTTCGCCGGCGAATTCGCGGGTCGGATAGCCGCGCAGGCCGTTGTCGACGCCCAGGGTCAGCTCGATGGGCAGATCTTGCGATTCGAAGGCTTGGTCGAAGGTCAGGCTGCTGGCCAGCGTGTGGCCCGCTGGCAGCAGCAGATAGCCGTGCACGCTGGTGTCCGCCAGCCAGCCGACCGCTTCGGAGCCATCGCTGCGCAGGGAACCGCCGGCGGTGGCGGTCAGGTAGCTGCCGCGCCAGGGCTGCGCCGAAAAATTGGTCTCGAGGAAGGCTTGGGGCTGGAGTTGCTGGTCGGCCCCCTGTTCGTCGCGATAGAGCCCGCCCGCCAAGAGCTCGAAGGCATAGCCCAGGCGCAGGTCCTGGACGAAGCCGAGGGTGTCCAGGTTGGTTTCCCGGTTGAAGGCCTTGGCGCGATCGAAGCCGACCAGGGGGCCCACGAACAGGCCGCGGGTATCGCCGGGCACGTCGATCGAGCCGGCCTGGGGGCCTTCCGCTGAGCCGTAGCGGCGGTCGGTGTAGCGCGTCGAGAAGCCCAGCCGCAGGCGCCTGTCCGGCGGTCCGTAGGCGCGCTGCAGGCCGAAGGCCAGATCCTCGACGGCCTCGGGCACTTCGGCGACCTCGTCGCCGCCTTCGAAGTAGTCGACGATCGTATCGAAGGAGGACACCTCGGCGCGCCAGGACCAGCGATCGCGCAGGTGCTGCAAGGGGCGCTCGAGGCGCAGGCGCAGCTGGTCGCCCTCTTCGGTGGTCGCAGCGCGCGCGTCGAAGCGCAGAAAGCGGTCGAACACGTAGCGATCGCGATAGCTGACGCCCCCCGCGAATTCGCCCTCTGTATTTTCGCGATAATCGATGCCCAGGCGATCGCCCTTGCCCAGGAAATTGCTCTCGGTGATGCCCGCGGAGACGCTGCCCACATCGCCCACGGTCGAGCCGGCGGCCCCGGCCAGCAGCGACAGTCGGTCGCGGGTTTCGACCAGCAGCTCGAGCACGCCGGGCTCCGCGGTCGGGCGCACGCTGGCCCGCGCCTCCGCGTAGAGGCCCGTGGCCCGCAGGTTGCGCTCCAATTCGCGCAATTTGGCCTCGGTCAGCACCTCGCCGGGCTGGAACCAGATCTCGTTGCGCACGGTCTGCTCGCGGCTGGTCCAGTGCGTGGCGTTCGCCAGGCGCTTGAGCCACGAGCGGCTGTCGTCGGGGAACACGTCCTGACGCTCGATGCGGATCGGCCCGAGGATCCCGAGCGGCGTGGTGTCGTCGGGGGCGCCCGGGGGCGTCCCGGCGGTGGCCGGCGCGGCCTGCTGGGGGACGGCCCCGGCCGCAGGGGGCGCGGCGGCATCCGCGGACTGGGCAGCACCCGCAGGCCCGTCCGCGGACTGCGCCGCGAGCGGCAGCGCCAGGCCCAGGGGCGCCAGCCAGCCCCCGAGGGCGCGGCGACGGCGTTGTCGGTGGGGGCCCGGCATGGCGGAAGGTCGAGCAGTCTGCCCGATCGCCGCGCGCGGAGCACCTCGACTTCTGGCGATCTGCGCGGATCGTTCGCTTGTCGAGCGGCCGAAGGTCCGGGTGGCGGGGACGGCTGCGCTCGCGGCCCCAGCCTTCCGGCCGGCTCCGACCCCTGCGCGGACGGCTGCTAGGATGCGCCCATGGAGCTCGGCTTCGAAACGATCGGCAACGCCACGCTCATCTGCCACGACCGGGGGCCTCTGCTGGTCACCGACCCCTGGACGCACGGCAGCGCTTACTTCGGCTCCTGGACCCTCCAACACCAGATCCCGCCGGCCCAGCTGGCCGACATCCAGGCCTGCCGCTACGTCTGGTTGTCCCACGGCCACCCGGACCACCTGAGCCTCGAGTCGCTGGAGCACCTGCGCAGCGCCGAGATCCTGCTGCCCGACCACTACGGCGAGCGCGTCCATCGCGAGCTGCGCGCGGCCGGCTTCCGCACCTGGGTCCTAAAGGACGGCCTGTGGCTCTCGCTGTCGCCGCGCCTGCGGATCATGAGCCTGGCCAACATCTTCCAGGACGCGGTGCTGCTGGTCGACCTGGACGGCCGTGCCCTGGTGGTCAACGCCAACGACGCCGGCGACCGCGGCGCGGGTTTCCTCTTGAAGGAGCTGGCCCCGCGGTTCAAGCGCTCGTTCCTGCTGGCGCTGGTCAGCCACGGGGACGCGGACATGATCCAGATGCTCGACGAGCAGGGCCAGCTGCTGCCGCCCTACGAAGAGCGCTACGACCTGCGCCCGGCGATCCTGTCGATGCTGGACGGCTACGGGCTGTCGAGCTATGTGCCCTTCGCGACCCTGCACCAATACCAGCGCGCCGACAGCATCTGGGCCAACCGCTACGTGGTGCGTCCGGCGGACTTCCGGCCCCGTTCCGCCGGGGAGCGCGAACGGCTGCTGCCGGCCTACCTGAGTTACGACGCCCTGGGCGATGCGTGGCGCGCGCTCGAGCCGCGCCCGATCGAGCCCCAGCCGATCGACCCGCGCCAGTTCGGCGACGACTGGTCGGAGCGCCTGAGCCCCGCCGAAGCGCAGGCTTTGCGGGCCTATTTCCTGCGTTTCGAGCACCTGCGGCAGCACGTCGGTTTCCTGGAATTCGTGGTCGGCGGCGAGGTCCAGCGCATCGAGCTATCCGGACAGGTGCGCCGGGGGATCCGCTTCGAGACGCCGCGCGGCTCGCTGGTCAAATGCATCGAATGGCAGGTCTTCGACGACCTGATGATCGGCAACTTCACCCGCACCACCCTGCTCGGGGATTGGCCCTCCAAGCGCACCGACGGCCTGTATCCGGACTTCAATCCGTTCGTCACCAAGTTCGGCGACAACGGCGGCGCGCGCACGCCGGCCGAGCTCTGCGCCTATTTCGCCGAATACCGCCGGCGCGGCTTCACCGGCTTCGGCGACCAGCCCGCCGACCGGGCCCTCGAGCAAGCCCTGGCCCCCTACCTCCGCTGACACCCCGCCCGGGCGTCGCCGCTGCCGTGCGCCTCCGTCCGCCCCTGCTCGGCTCAGGTCCCGGCGCTGCGCTGGTTGCAGCCGCGTGCGCCGCCCGCGGCGTCTTGCTCTGGGCCTGTGCCTCGGCCGGCAGCTGGCCAGGCGCCATCCAAACGGCCGCCGCAGCGCCCGCGGCTTGCGCACCCGGCACGCAGATCGGAACGCAGGCGGGCGAGCCGGCGGACAGCGTCGCTGGCGGCGCGAGCCCCGCGCTCGCCGAACCGCCGGAGGCCGCATGGCCGCCGAGGGCCGAAGGGGCGCCGCAAGACGAGGACTCGGCGCCGCGCAGCGACTTCCGCACGGATTTGCAGTTGGCGCGCCGGGTCCTGGCCGAGTTCGAGGCCAGCCGCGCGGCCCTGCTCGATCCGCGCGCCTTCGCCGATCCGCTGCTGGGCCCGATCGGCGCCCCGCATCCCGCCGCCGAGCAGCTGCTCCTCGAGGCCCGTGACGGCGCCGACGTCGGCGCCTGGCGGCCGCGCCTGCGGCTCGAGTTCCGGCCGGACGGACGCCTGGCCAGCGCGACCGCCTGGGATGCCTTCGGGACCTGCCTGGGGCTCACCCGCTTCAGCTACACGCCCGAGGGGCGCTTGCTCGAAGAGCGCCGCCAAGCCGCTTCAACGGCCGCGGAGACGCTCGACTGGCGCCGCTTTGAACCCGATGGCGCGGCCGTGCGCATGCAGCACGGCGGACCCGGCGAGCAGTTGCTGGACAGCGAACGGATCGATGCGGAGGGGCGCCTGCTGGAGCGGCGCGCCCAGGAGGCCGACGGAACCTGGGTCGAATGGCGCGCGGAGCGCGCCCCGGACGGCGCCCTGCTCCGCGTCCACGAGCGCCGGGCGGGCGGCGCCGAGCGCCTGGTCCTGAGCGCCCACCCGCTGGCGCCGCTGACCGAGCTGTGCTGCCATCATGACGGCGCGGCGATCCCGTTCCTGCTGCGCCTACAGCCCCGCCGACCGGGCGAAACCGGCTTCGAGCTGGAGCTCGAACCGCAGGGCGCGCGCCTGCTGCTGCAGCGCGCTCCGGGCGATCCGCAGCCTGGGCTGACCGGCAACGACTCCGCCGCGAGCGCCCCCGGGGAATCCAGCGATTGGGAGCGGCTCGAAGTGCGCCTGTGGCAGCCGCCGCGTCGCCAGATCCGCCCGCTGTTTCCGCGCTTTGAACCCGGCTGGCTCGAGCGCGCCCGCAACGATGCCCGGCTGGCCCCTGCCGGAGCCGCGCCGCCACGCCTGGAGTTGGGCCACGCGGAGCCCGAACCGGCCGACGGCGCCCTGCGGTTCGTCAGCCTCGAATTCCGCGACGGCCACTGGTGCCTGGGCCAGCTCGAGCGCTATGCGCGCGCCCGCCGCGCCTTCGAACCGACCGGCCAGGAATTTCGCTTGAGCTGGCAGCCCGCCCAGCGAGAGGCCCGCTGACCCGCAGCAGCAGGAAAGCGGCCCGCGCGTGACCCGGCCACGACAGCCGCCGGCCCGAGCGCCGCGGCGAAGCGCGGGGCGTGCCGACCAAAAACACCGGCGCCCGCGGGGCCGCGGGGGCCTCGGCGGGCGACCGGGGGAGCGCGGGCTCCGGGATCAGACGATGTTGTTGGCTTCCTCCAGCATCCGGTCCTGGATGTTGATCAGACGCGCGTTGGCTTGGAAGCCGCGCTGGGCCAGGATCAAGCGCACGAACTCCTCGGCCGAGTCGACGTTCGAGGCCTCCAGCGCGCCGCCCAGCACGTCCCCGGCGCCGGAGCCATCTCCGAAGCGCGCCTGGCCGGAGTTCTGGGATTCGGTGAAGTAGCTATTGCCGACCTCCACCAGGCCGCGCTCGTTGGCGAAGGTGGCGATGCCGAATTCCCCCAGGACGCGGTCCTGGCCGTTCGAATAGACGCCGATGATCTGGCCCAGTTCGTTGACGTTGAGGTTGGCCAGCTCGCCGGCGCCGTAGCCATCCTGGCCTTCCGCCAGCAGGCTGGTGGCGCCGCCGTACTGCGTCACGCCGGCGAACTGCGCGTTGCCGCTCAGCCGCAAGGTCAATTCAGCCGGAGGCAGGCTGCCGAACTGCAGCTGGATCGGCAGGTTGAGCTGGCCGGACAGCTGGCCCTGGGAGTCGAAATTGAGGCCGTCGAGCTGGCCGGTGAAGACCGTGCCGTCGCCGTCGGGGAGTGCTGCGGTCACGCCCCAATCGCCCGCCGGCAGGCGCTCGAACTGGAAGTTGAGCAGGTGTGGGATGCCCAGGCTGTCGTACACCTGGATCGAGGTCGTAACGGTGTCGGGGCCGGTGCCTTCGGAGGTCACATTGAAGGCGGTGAAGGCCCAGTTGGAGGCGCCGGTCTGGCCCTCGTCGTCCATCAGCACCAGGCTCAGGGAAGCCTCGCCCGGTTCGTCCGCGTCGAGCTGGATCTTGCCGCTGCCCGGGTCGAAGCTGGCCGTGGCGTCGGGAAAGAGCGCGTTGATGCGCGCCACCAGGTCCGCGATCGTGGTGCCATCGGTGCCGTAGGTGAACGACCCATCGATCGGGTTGCCGGCGGAATCGGTGCCGGTGATGCGGATCTGGTCGCCCGTCTGGTAGTCGGCGTTGTTGATCACCAGGGTGTTCAGGTCGGTCGATCCGTTGGCCGACGCCTGGGTGCCCTTGACCAGGTTGGTGGAGAGTCCGGTCAGGGCGGCCAGGTCCTGGGGCGCGTCGCCGGGGATCACCAGGATCGTGGCGGTTTGGCCGACCTTGTCGGTGGTCAGCTGCAGCGCGCCGCCGACCACGCTGGCGGTGACGCCCGGCACCTGCGCCTCGATTTCGTCGGCGATCTGCTGGGCGGTGATCGGCGCCCCGGTCGAAGTGATCTGCACCGTGCGCGGGCTGCCGCCGCTGACGGAGACCTCCATTTCGAAGGTTTCGCCGGCCGGAATCGTGTAGGGCCCCGCGAGGCTGCCCGTCAGCTGGGCGGCGGTGCCACTCATCAGGGCCGCGCCCATGGCGAGTTGCTCGGGCAGCGGTCCGCCCACCTCGGCGGGCAGGTTCCCGGAAAAGACCACCTCGCTGGTGGCCTGGGGCTCGATCGTGGCCTGGGTGTCGATGGTCACCGGCTGGCCATTGCCGTCGAGCACCCGGTAACCGGTTCGGACGTCGACCAGGTTGCTGTTCGCATCCAAGCCGAAGGACCCGTTGCGCGTGTAGAGCTGCTCGGCGCCGTCGGTGACAGCGAAAAAGCCGGCGCCGGCCAGGGCCAGGTCGAAGGGGCGGCCGGTGAAGCTGATGCTGCCCTGGCGCATGTCGCGGTCGACCCGCGAGAGCTGGGTGCCGAGGCCGATCTGGCTCGGGTTGGTGCCACCCAGCGAGTTGGTCGGCGGCGAGCCGAAGGTGAAGGTCTGGCTCAGGATCGTGGCGAACAGGGCGCGGCTGCCTTTGAAGCCGTTGGTGTTCGCGTTGGCCAGGTTGTCGCCGATCACGTCCATCCATTGCTGGTGGGCGCGCAGGCCGCCGACGGCCGCAAGCAGGGCACGGGTCATGTTGCTATCCGGTCTGAGGAGGGGGGTACGGGTGGGAAGCGGACCGTGGGTCCCGATCAGGCGTCGGCTTGGCCGGCGGTGGTGGTCGCCGGGAACTCGTCTTCGTCCTGCTCGGCAGCATCGCCGGCTTGGCCGGCGGCTTCGACCTCGGTCACGAAAGCCAGGGGCACGCTCTGGCCGCCGATCGAGAGGTAGGTCACGCCCTCGATCAGCTTCACCGAATCGACCTTACCCGCACCGGAGAGGCCCAGCTCGCTGTCCTCCCAGGTGACCTTCTGGCCGATCAGGTTGCTGCTCTGACTGAGCTGCGACAACACCGCATTGCCCTGGTTGAGCAGGGTCAGCGTCTTGATGTTG
>JBIKLM010000448.1:0-3559 GCA_044359835.1 Planctomycetota bacterium | reverse complement strand
CCGGCTGGCGGCGCGATGGTCGCCGTGCATCTCCTGGGGCGAGGGCCCGTAGACCAGCCGCGGGCGGAACTCGCCCAATTCGGAGCCGAGTTTCTGGCTCAGGTCGGCCTGCTCGCCCAGGCCGCCGTCGGGCAGCCCCAGGAAGCGGTAGTCGGCGACGCCCAGGACGCGCCCGGCCGCCCGGGACTCGGCCTGGCGGGCGGCGCGGATGTCGGCCGCGGAGCGGCCCGGGTCCCCGGCGGCCCCATCGGTCAGGACCAGCACGCGCACGCGGTCCCCGCGCTCGGCGTGGAAGGCCAGCATCCCGCCGCAGCCGAAGACCTCGTCGTCGGCGTGGGGCGCGATCACCAGCACGTCGCCGGGCAGGCCGCGCGGATCGAGCAGGGGCGGGAACAGGGCGTTCACGGGGGGGTCAGGCGGGCCGTTTCAGGGCTCGAGCAGGGCCAGGTCGGCGGGGTCGGGCTCCCCGAGGGGCGCAAAAGCCTCGCCGAAGCGCGCGCCCTTGCGCAAGTACAGGGCGCGGTGGGCGTTGAGGCCGGCGATGTGGTGCACCAGCTCGGTGTGCGCGATCTGGCTGCGGTGCTGCTCGAGGCCGCGGCGCTTGAGCTCGAACAGCGCCGAGACGTCGACCACGCGGGTCGGGATCAGCGGGCTCCAGACCTCGTAGCCGAAGGCCCGCCCGGCGAAGCCCTGCTGGTGCAAGGCCGCGCGCACCACCCGACAGAGCACGTGGTGATCGATGTTGTGCTCCCCGATCCAGGGGCAATACACGATCTGGGGAGCGAAACCGGCCAGCAGCTCGCGGACGTGGCCGACCGCGGCGCGGAACTCGCCCGGGCCCGGCAGGTGCCCCTCGGGGTAGCCCAGGAAGACGTAGTCCTTCAGGCCCAGCTCGGCGCCGCCCGCCCGCGCTTCGCCCTGGCGCAGCCGGGCCAATTCGGCCCCGCTGGGACCGCCCGGCGCCCCCCCCAGGGCCCCGTCGTAGGCCACCACGACGCGCACCGGATCGCCCTGCGCCGCGTGCAAGGCGGCGGTCAGCCCGGCCCCGATCAGGTCGTCGTCCGGATGCGGCGCGAAGAGCATCACCCGGCCCGGCTCGGGCCGCTCGAGGGCCTCCGGCAGGGGCGCCCGTTCGGGGCTGGGCTTCATCCGCGGGCGGCCAGCGGCCCGGCCGCCAGCGACAGGAGTTCTGCGGGCGTGACCGGCTCGCTGCGGCCCGGCGTGGACTTGAAGACCTCGTAGGCGCCCAGCACCTCGCCGCTGTCGCGGTCCAGGGCGCGCAGGAAATAGCGCCCCGGGAACAGCCAGGCCCAGGCTTCCGGGGGGCACGCCCAGCGTTGTCCCTCCCCCACCGCGGCGGCCGCCACCAGCCAGTTGGGCGTCAGGCCGAGCTCGACCAGGAAACGCCGGGAACGGTCGAATTCGAGCCTCGGCCCGTCGTCCACCAGCCCCAGGGAAGCGATCGGGTGGATCGGCGCCACGCCGCGCGCGGCCCAGCGCTGGCCCATGCCGTTGATGCGCCGCACCAGGGCGGCCAGCGGGCGGCCGTAGTGCTTCTCGTAGAACAGCCGGCTGCTGATCTTGTAGCGCCGGGCGCCCTCGCCGGCCTCGAACTCGTCGCCGGCCCCGGAGGAGCGCGACCAGTGGTGCAGCACGGCCGAGCGATTGACGTGCATCAGCCGATAGCCGCGGCGGCTGAGCTCGCGGAACAGGTCGGTGTCCTCGAAGTACAGCGGATAACGGGGGTCCATGGGCTGCCCCAGCTCCTGCACCACCCCGCGGCGCAGGAAGATGCAGGCCCCGGACAGGAAATCGGACTCGACCGCGCCCGGCTCGACCCACCAGGCCATCGACAGGCGCACCCGCCTGGCCGCGTAGTAGCGTCCGACCCGCGCGAAGCGGTGCGACAGGTTCAGCAACAGGACGTCCCACGGCGTGGGCATCAGGTTGCGCGGCAGGTTGAAGACCTGGCCCGGGTCGATGGTCGCGCGCGGATCGACGGCCGCGCACTCGGGATGGGCGGCGAGGTATTCGAGCAGCGGCTCGACCGATCCCGGCAGGAAGTAGAGATCCGGGTTCAGGATCGCCACGAAGTCCTGGGCGCCGCCGGAGGTCTGGGCATAGGCCAGGTTGATGCCGCCGGCATACCCGAGGTTTTGGTCGGAGCGCACCACGCGCACGCCCAGGGCCTCGATCTCGGCCAGGTACGCGCTCTGGTCGCGGGGCGACTTGTTGTCGACCAGCACCAGGTCGAGGGTCTCGCGGGGCCGGCCGGAGCGGCTCCAATCGGCGATCAGCGAGCGCACGCAACCGACGGCGAACGCGCCGCTGTTGTAATTGACCACGAGCGCCGCCAAGCGCCGGTCGCGGGGCACATCCGCCAGCGCCATCAGCCGACCTTGGGCGCCGCGTCAGCGGCCTGCGGCAGGGGCCGCGGCAGTTGCTCTCCCAGACGCCAGCGGTGCTCCATCAGCACCATGCCCACCTGCTTGGTGGCGGTGCGGATGACCAGGTTCTCGGGCAACAGGTACTCCTGGTATTTGTGGATCCCGCCGCCGTCCAACAGGATCACGGGCACCAGCAGCTGGCCGGAGAGCAGCTGGATGTTGGGCAGCTCGAGCACGGCGCAGCCGCCGCTGCCCTCGAGCGAAAGCCCGTCCAGGTGCGTGCCCATGCCTCCGCAGGTGGTCATATCCTGGCGCATGAACAGGACGCCCAGGTTGAGCTTGTGCTCGGCCGGATCGGGGTTGTGCCACCACACGCGCAGCTCTAGCGAGTCGCCGGTCGTGATCTGATAGACCTCCTCCTCGGTCCCCTGGCGGTACAGGCGCGCGTCGAGGATGCGCGGCAGGCGGCTCGGATCCGCGGTGGGCTCCGAGTTGAGCGCCGTCTGGACCGTGGGGATCGAATTGCCGACCACGTCGCCGCGCTCGCCGATGTGATCGCGCTGGAAGGCGGTGTATTCGTTGGTGACGAAGACCGAATCGCCGAAGGCAGCCTGCTCGCCCTTGCGCAGCCAGATGGCCTGGTCGCACAGCTGGCGCACGTCGTACAGCGAGTGGCTGCAGAACAGGATCGTCTTGCCGCGGCGCTTGAAGTCGTAGATCTTGTCGACGCACTTCTTCTGGAAGTACATGTCGCCGACCGCGAAGACCTCGTCGATGATCAGGATCTCGGGATCGACCGCCACGGCGATCGCGAAGCCGAGGCGCAGGCCCATGCCGGAGCTGTAGGTGCGCACGGGCTGGTCGATGTATTCGCCCAGTTCGGCGAAATCGATGATCTCGCCGACCTTGGCCTGCATCTCCTTGCGCGTGAACCCCATCATGATGCCGTTCATGAAGATGTTCCCGCGCCCGCTGAAGTCCAGGTGGAATCCGGCGCCCAGCTCGAGCAGGCTGGCCACCTTGCCCGCCAAGCGATAGCGGCCTTTGGTCGGGGCCGTGATGCCCGAGAGCACCTTCATCAGCGTGGACTTGCCGGCGCCGTTGGCGCCCACCAGGCCCATCGAGGAGCCGCGTTGCAGGCTGAAGTTGATGTTCTTGAGCGACCAGAACTG
>JBIKLM010000074.1:0-12670 GCA_044359835.1 Planctomycetota bacterium | reverse complement strand
GTTCCGGGGCCAGCTCCACGCGCGCCGGGTCGGCACCGGGCGCGGGCTCGGCCGGCGAATTGCGCAGCGCATCGACGAGCTGCCGCACGACGCCGTCCTCGGCCCGCCAGGGGATCGGATCCGTGATCAGCCACAGGCCGGCGGAATCGCGCTCGAAGGTGATCGCCGTGTCGCGCGGCAGATTCTCGAGGCGCAGCTTGTAGAGCCGCGAGGACTCCACGTCCGCCGCCAAACCGGGGGCCTGGCGCGTGTCGAAACGGCGGTCCTCCTCGCGCCCGCTCCACCACAGGGCCGCGAGGCCGATCAGCACCAGGGCAGCGAGAGCCAGGCGTCGCAGGAACATGGAGGGCAGCGGAAGGCGGAGCGGAAGGCGGAGCGGAACGGGGCCAGGCGCGCGGGACGGTTCAGCCGCGCCGACGCAGCACGAACAGCAGCCCGCCGACCAGCAGGGCGGCCAGGGGCGGCAGGTACCCGAGGCCCGCCAGGGTGCGCGCCACCTTGGGGTCGCGGGCCAGGTCGAGCTTGCTCTCGAACAGGTCCTTGGCGGCGACCCGCACGCGGAAATCGCGATCCGCCAGCCAATCGAAGCAGTTGATCGCGAAGTCGCGGTTGTAGTCGAACAACCGATCGTCCAAGAACGACGGCGTGGGCAGGCCCACCACGCGCCCCTTGACCTCCTTGAGATCGGTGCGCGCCGGGAATTCAGAGGCCATCGCCAGGCGCACGCGGCCCTGGTCCTCACGGCCGGTTTCGAAGCGGAAGTCCGGCAGGCCGTCCGGTCCGGGCAGGTCGCGCCAGGCGTCCGCCGGCGAGCTGATCAGGTCGAGCACCGTGCCGCCTTCGGGCGTCGCTCCGCGCTCGAAACTGCGCGAGAAGGAGACCAGCAGGTTGCGATTGCGCTCCCACAGGGGCCGCGTGATCGGGTGCGACGAGGAGGTGTCCTTGCCGGGGATGCGCAGCTCGGCGCATTCGGGGCGGCCGTCCTGCAAGAGCCCCGAGCGCGGGTCGACCACCGGCGCGCAGACCAGCCCCTTGACCAGGCGCATGCCGTAGCGGAGCAGCAGCCGCTCGAGCTCGCTCTCCTGCTCCTGGGCCTTCATCGGCAGGGCCAGCAGCAGCCGCCCACCGCGGGTCAAGAAGTCGTCCAGCGCCAGTCGCCCGGCGTCCAGGAAGGGCTCGCTGGCCCCCACGATCGCCAGCACGTCCGCGTCCGCCGGCACCGGACCGTCGCGCTGCGGGCTCCACTCGTCCAGCTCGAAACCCTCGGCGGCCAGTTCCGCCCACAGGCGTGTGACAGCGTAGCCCTGCGGATCGCCGCTGCGCCCGCTGAGCTCGCCCTGGCCGATCGAAAAGACCACCTTGGGCGCCTGGTCGCTGGAGACCTGGCCGAGGGCCTCGGCGAAGACCTCTTCGCCGCGCCATTCGAGGATGCGCGGCTCCTCGCGGCTGTAGGGATCGCCCCAGTCGACCTCGCAGGCGTCGGGGATCAGCCGGAAGACCGTGCGGCGCTCGCCGCGGGAGACCGCCACGGCCGAGAGGATCTGGCCGTAGGGCGTGTTGCCGTACAGGGCGCTGCTGTCGAGCCGCAGCTCGTCGAGGCGCGCCTCGACGCGCGCCAGATCGCCGACCAGATCGTGGGCCTTGACCACCAGCCGATCCGGCGCCGACTCGCCCGCGTCGGCGAAGAAGTCCTCCGCCAGGCTCTGGGCCCGGGCCACCACCGCCTGGGCCGCGCGTCCGGCGGGGCGGAAGAACAGGTCCACGGTCACCGGACCCGGCAAGCCGCGCAGGAGCTCCAGGGTCTGCGGGTCGAGGCTGTTGGCCCGGTCGACGGTCAGGTCCCGGCGCCAGCGCAGGGAGCCGCGGTCGAAGACCGCGATGGTCAGCACGGCCACGCCCAGGGCCAGCAGCACGAGCAGGCCGACCTGCAGGCCCAGCCCCAGCCGCGTGAAGCGGCCCACGCCCGCCGATCGCTCGCTCACGCCCATCGCTGCATCTCCAAGCGGCGCACGGCCAGGAACAGGAACACGCTCGTCCAAGCGAGGAAGAAGACCACGTGCCCGCTGTCGAACACGCCGGAGAGGAACGAGCGCGAGAAGCGCCCGATCACGTCGACCTTGAGGGCCAGCTCGCGGGCCCAGTCCGGATCCAGCCAGGCCTGCTGCTGGATCAGGCCCGGCGCCACCAGGAACGCCAGGCTCAGCAGGAACGCCAGGAAAGCGGCCAGGGCCGGGGTCGCCGTGAGGGCGCTGGCGAACAGGCCGATGGCGCTGAACAGCCCCGAGAGCAGCAGGGCCCCGAGGTAGGCCAGCAGCAATTGGGGAAAATCCACCGGCGCCCCTTGCAGCGCCAGCACGGCGCCATACAGCGGCGCCGAGAGCCACAGCAGCGCGAAGAAGGTCACGCTGGCGAACAGCTTGCCGAGCACGACCGCCCCATCGGAGACCGGCGCGGTCAGCAGGAACTCGAGCACGCCGCTACGCGCCTCCTCGGCCACCATGCGCATGGTGAGCAGCGGCGGCAGGATCGCCATCAGCGCCCAGAACAGGGTGCCCTGACCGAGCAGCGCCCCCAGCGCGGAACGCAGCTCGCCCCCAAAGCTTTGGAGATAGATCGGGAACAGGCGGCCGTTGAGCCACAGCCCGAGCGCCAGCAGGACCCAGGCCAGGGGCTGCAGGAACAGGCTCTGCAGCTCGCGGCGGTAGATGGCCCCGAGCCCGGTCAGGCCGAACAGGCCCGAGCGGGCCGCCGACGGCGTTTGGTTGCTCATCGGCGCGGCTCCGGGCCCCGCGGGCGGCCGAAGTTCTCGAACGGGTTCAGGTTGCGATAGCCCGGCGGCTCGGGCTCGGTCGGCGGCGCAGCGCCTTCGGAGGCGGGGCTGGCGGGGCCGCCCTTGGCTGCCGATCCTGCGGCCTGCGCGGCGGCCGCAGCCGGGCCCGCGGGAGCGCTCCGGTCGGCGGCAGCGCCCTCGGGGGACGGCGCCTGAGGGAGCGGCTCGCCGTGCACCTTCTGGCGCCCCTGGCCGAAGCGATCGAAGGGGTTCAGCGACACGAAAGCGGCCGCGGGTGCGCCTTCCGGGTTCGCAGGGCCCCCTGGGGCTCCAGGAGCCGGCGCGGCAGCCGGAGACTCGGCCGCTGCGGCGGCTTTGGGCCGACCGAAGTTCTCGAACGGATTGAGATTCGAATAGGCCGGGCGGGCCGGCGACTCAGCGGCGGGCGGCTCCGCGGCGGCGGGCGGGCTCGGACGGGCTGCCGCCGCCGGGCTCGCAGCGGTCGCCGCCGGGACCGACAGGGGCGCGCTCAGGTCGCGCTGACCTCCGGCGGCGAACGGATTCAGGTTGTAGACGGCCTTCGCGGGGGCCGCGGCCGCCCCAGCGCCCGGGCCGACCCATTCGACCTGCCCGGCGCCCATTTCGCCGCCCGTGGCCAGGGCCGCGGGAGCCGCGGCTTCCTCCTGGGCTTCGTCGAGGCCCAGGGACAACTTGACGAACAGCTTTTCGAGGCTGGGCACGTGCCAGGAGAGCTCGCGCACGGCCCAGCGGCGCTGGGCCGCCAGGGCGCCCACGTCCTCGCGCAGGTCGCTCTGGCCGCGGATCCAAAAACCGTGGTGGATGCCGCTGCGGCCGCGGTCCTCTACCGCTTCGACCCCCGGCAAGGCCGCCAGCAGCCGCTTGGCCTCCGCGGCATTGCCGACCACCGCCTCGAACACCACGTGGCTGCCTCCCAGCCCCTCGACCAGGCTGTCTCGGCGGCCGTCGGCCACGATCCGGCCGCGGTTCAGGATGATCACCCGCGGGCACACGGCTTCGACCTCCGCCAGGATGTGCGAGGACAGCAGCACCGTGTGTTCGCTGGCCAGCTCGCGCACCAGCCCGCGCACCTCGCGGCGCTGCAGCGGGTCGAGCCCCGAGGTGGGCTCGTCCAGGATCAGCACCGCCGGCGACGGCAGCAGGGCCACGGCCAGGCCGGCGCGCTGGCGCAGGCCCCGCGACAGGCTGCCGATCGGCGAGCGCTGGCGGTCGGTCAGGCCGACCCGCTCGAGCACCTGGGCGATGCGTTTGGCGCGCTCCTTGACCGGGATCTGGTGCAGGCGCGCCTGCAGCTCGAGCATCTCGATCACGCGCAGCTCGCGGAACAGCGGCACGTTCTCGGGCAGGTAACCGATGCGCCGCCGGACCTCGAGGGAGTCGCGCAACACATCGAAGCCGCCGATGCGGATCGAGCCGCGCGTGGCCGGCAGATAGCCGGTCAGCATGCGCATGGTGGTCGTCTTCCCAGCCCCGTTGGGCCCCAGGAAGCCGACCACCTCGCCGGCCTCCAGGCGGAAGCTGATCCCGTCCACGGCCAGGTGCTGGCCGAAGCGGCGGGTCAGGTCTTGGACTTCGATCACGGGTCGGCTCGGGTCGGGGACGGGGGGGCGGTCGCGTCCAGAGGACGGCGCCGGGGCAGTGTGCCGCGCCACGGGCGCCGCTCAAACCCCGGAGCGACCGGCTGCGGCTCGAAGGCCCACGAAAACCGGCCCGGGGCCGGGCCTACGCGTTTGCGTGCCGCCGGTTGGGCGACGGCGCGCCAGCGCCCCGGCGCCCCGCGAGTCGTCGGCCGGACAGGGCCGTTTGGGCCCGCTAGCAGCCCCGCTGGAGCGGGTTGCATCGGCACCCGGCCGGTGTCCGCACCCTCGCGTCCCAGCGACCGGCCGCGCGCCTCTCCGCGCGCGGGCAAAGGCCGGAGGCTGACAGGAATCGGCGCAGCGACGATTCCCGACAGCCTCTCCTGCCTGCTTCCGCGGCCGCCGGCCGGCGGCCGGGCAGCCATCGAGCGATCAGGCCTTGACCTCGAAGTCCGCGTCGACCGGCTCGTCGCTGGACTTCTCGGCTCCCGAGCCCGAACCGCCGTTGCCAGCCGCGTTCGGCCCCCCCGCCGCGCCCGCTCCGCCGGCGCCGCCGGCCTGGGATTGGGCGTAGAGGATCTCGCCGAGCTTCTGGGCCTTCTGCTGGAACTCCTTGAGGGCCGCTTCGATCCTCTGCTTGTCGTCGGTCTGGATCGCGGCCTGCAGGGCCTCCTTGGCGGCGCGGATCTTCTGGACCTCGGCCTCGCCCAGCTTGTCCTTGTGCTCGTCGAGCTGCTTGTCGGTCGAGTGCACCACGGCCTCGGCCTGGTTCTTGAGCTCGACCACCTCGCGGCGCTGCTTGTCCTTCTCGGCGTTGGCCTCCGCATCCCGGCGCATGCGCTCGATCTCGGACTCCGAGAGGCCCGAGGAGCTCTCGATGCGGATCGATTGGGTCTTGTTGGTGGTCTTGTCGGCCGCCTTGACGTTCAGGATGCCGTTGGCGTCCAGGTCGAAGGTCACCTCGATCTGCGGCATGCCGCGCGGGGCCGGCGGGATGCCGTCCAGCACGAAGGTGCCCAGCAGGCGGTTGTCCTTGGCGAATTCGCGCTCGCCCTGGAAGACCTTGATCTCGACCGAAGGCTGGCTGTCGGAAGCGGTCGAGAAGACCTGGCCCTTCGAGGTCGGGATGGTGGTGTTGCGCTCGACCAGCTTGGTCATCACGCCGCCCAGGGTCTCGATGCCCAGGGACAGGGGCGTGACGTCGAGCAGCACCACGTCGCTGACCTCGCCGGCCAGGATGCCGCCCTGGATCGCGGCCCCCAGGGCCACGACCTCGTCCGGGTTGACGCTCTTGTTCGGGTCGCGGCCGAAGAGCTCCTTGACCGCGGCCTGCACGGCTGGGATGCGCGTCGAACCGCCCACCAGGATGACCTCTTCGATCTTCTTGGGGTCCAGGCCGGCGTCCTTGAGGGCCTGGCGGCAGGGGCCCTTGGTGCGCTCGATCAGCTGCGCCACCAGCGACTCGAACTTGGCCCGCGAGATCGACATGGCCAGGTGCTTGGGCCCGCTCTGGTCCATGGTGATGAACGGCAGGTTGATGTCCGTCGATTGGGTGCTCGACAGCTCGCACTTGGCCTTCTCGCAGGCTTCCTTGAGGCGCTGCAGGGCCATGGCGTCCTTGCGGATATCGATGCCGCTCTGCTTCTTGAACTCCTCGGCGACGTGGTTGATCAGCACGTCGTCGAAATCGTCGCCGCCCAGGTGCGTGTCGCCGTTGGTGGCCAGCACCTCGAACACGCCATCGCCGATCTCGAGGATCGAGATGTCGAAGGTGCCGCCGCCCAGGTCATAAACCGCGACCTTGCCGGACTTCTGCTTGTCGAGTCCGAAGGCCAGCGTGGCCGCGGTGGGCTCGTTGATGATGCGCACGACCTCCAGGCCGGCGATGGTGCCCGCGTCCTTGGTGGCCTGGCGCTGGGCGTCGTTGAAGTAGGCCGGCACGGTGATCACGGCCTTTTCGACCTTCTCCCCGAGGTAGCTCTCGGCGGCGTCCTTGAGCGCCGAAAGCACCATGGCGCTGATCTCCGGGGCGGTGTACTGTTTGTCGCCGATGGCGACCTTGACCAGGTCCTCGCTGCCGCCGGTCAGCTTGTAGGGCACGCGTTTCTCCTCGTTGAGGACCTCGGCGTGCCGGCGGCCCATGAAGCGCTTGATCGAGGAGATCGTGCGGGTCGGGTTGGTGACCGCTTGGCGCTTGGCGGGGGCCCCCACCAGGCGGCTGCCATCGTTCTGGAAGCCGACCACCGAGGGCGTCGTGCGCGCGCCCTCCAGGTTGGTGATGACGAGCGGCTCGCCCCCCTCCATCACGGCCACCACCGAGTTGGTCGTGCCGAGGTCGATACCGATGATCTTGGTCTTCTTGGACATGGGTCGTAGAGGCGGTCGGAGCGGTTTCTGGGGTCCCGGTCGATCGCTCTGCTCAACTCCCGTGCCAAGCCCGCCCAGGGCCCTTTCGGGCGCCGCGGAGGGCCCTGGAGAGCGAACGAACTGCCAGTGTGGCAGGCGACCGATCAGCCTCCGGACTGGGCTGCCAATCCGACAGCACAGCCCCCGCGAGGAACGGGTGGGGGCCCCTCGATCGCCCCCCTGGGACCCCCAGGGCGGCCGCCAGAGCACCGGCCGGGCCCCTGTCCCCTGGGGGCCGGTCGCGCGGGCAGCGGGGCCGGTCGCTCGAGGGCCGGAGCGCAGCGCGAGCGCTGCTGCGGGCCGATCGGCACCGAGGGTCGGACGCGGGGGGCTCCCCAGTCCGGCCCTGCGGAGGCTCGCCCCGCCCCGCTGCCGCCGGCGCTCCCTAGAGGCCGTATTCCTTGAGCTTGCGGTACAGGGTCCGCTCGCCCATGCCGAGCACCTCGGCGGTCTTCTGGCGATTGCCGCGCTGGTGCTCCAGGTTGCTGCGGATCAGGTCGCGCTCGACCTCCGACCAGGTCTTGCCGATCAGCTCATAGCCCCCGCCCTCGGGCACGGCCGCGGCCTGGGGCGCGCCGCGGATCGAATCGGGGATGTCCTCCACGTCGATCACGTCCGAGCGCGCCAGCAACACCATCTGCTCGACCACGTTCTTGAGCTCGCGCACGTTGCCGGGCCAGGCGTAACGGGACAGTAGGGTGCGCGCTTCAGGGGTCAGGCCGCGGATCGGTCGCTTGTGGGCCGCCGCGAAGTGGGCCAGGAAGTGCTCCAGCAGCTTGGGGGTATCGCCGGGGCGCTCGCGCAGGGGCGGCAGCTCGACCGTGACCACCTTGAGCCGGTAGTAAAGGTCCTCGCGGAATTTGCCCTCGGCTACGCGGGCCAAGAGGTCGCGGTTGGTGGCGGCCACCAGGCGCACGTCGACCTTCTTGACCTGGTTGCCGCCCACGGGCTGGACCTCGCGGGTCTCGAGCACGCGCAGGAGCTTGGCCTGGGTGTCGAGGGGCATGTCCCCGACCTCGTCGAGGAACAGGGTGCCGCCGTCGGCGTAGACGATGCGGCCTTCGTTGGGCGCGATCGCGCCGGTGAAGGCGCCGCGCACGTGCCCGAACAGCTCGGATTCGATCAGGCCCTCGGAGAGGGCGGCGCAATTGACGGCCACGAAGCGCTGCTTGGCGCGCGGGCTGGATTGGTGCACGGCGCGGGCGACCAATTCCTTGCCTGTGCCGCTCTCCCCCAGCACCAGCACGGTGGCGTTGGTCGGCGCCACCTGGCGGATGATCGCCGCGATCCGGCGCATGGGCGGCGAGTCCCCGATCAGGCCGTCCAGGCCGAAGCGCTCGTCGAGCTGGGCCTGCAGCTCGCGATTGGTGCGGCGCAGCTGGCGGTTTTCGACCGCCCGCGAGAGCCGGGCGCGCAGCTCGTTGATGCGCACCGGCTTCTCCAGGTAGTCGGAGGCCCCGATGCGCATGGCGTCGACCGCCGTGCCGACCGAGCCGTGGCCGGTGATCAGCAGCACCGCGGCCTCGGGCTGCAGCGTGCGCGCGGATTCGAGCACCTCGAGGCCCGAGAGGTCGTGCATCACCAGGTCGGTCAAGACGGCCTCGAAGGAGGCGCTGCCCATGCGCTCCACGGCTTCCCGGCCCGAATGGGCCAGGGTGCAGCGATAGCCGTCGAGTTCGAGGCCCTCGGCCAGGGCCTCGGCGTGGCCCTCGTCGTCGTCGACGATCAGGACGCGCGGGCCGGAGCGTTGTTCGGGATCACTGGCCATGCGGGTCGGCCCCTCCGCCGGCGGCTTCGGCCGCGCGGGCCGGATCCGGGTGACGCTCGAGGCTGCCGGTCAATTCGACCGCCAGGGGCAGGGTGAACCGAAAGGAGCTGCCGCGGCCCAGCTCCGAGATGACCTCGATGCGTCCGCCGTGCTCCTCGATGATGCGCTGGGTGGTCGAAAGGCCCAGGCCGGTGCCGCCCTTCTTGTTCGACCAGTAGATCTCGAAGCAGCGCGCGGCCTGCTCGGGGGTCATGCCGATGCCCGTGTCGGTGACCGAGACCTCGACCTCGTTGCCGCTGCGCGCCACGCGCACCAGCAGCTCACCGCCGGTGGGCATGGCCTGGCGCGCATTGACAAACAGGTTCAGCAAGGCCTGCTTGATCTGGGTCTCGTCGACCAGCACCAAGGGCAGACCGAGCTGGATGTCGGCCCGCTGGCGGATGCCGGCGCGCTCGTTCTCCGGCTCGACGAAATCGAGCACTTCCTGCACCACGGCGCCCAGCTCGCGCGGGGCCCGATTGACCTCGCCGCCGCGCACGAATACCAGGAAGTCCTGCAAAATCGATTCGAGGCGCTGCACCTCGCGCTTCAGCACCGCCAGGCGCCGCTGGGTGCGGGCCTCCCGCGGCGAGGGCTCGCCGCCTTCGCGGGTGCGCGGGCCGCGGGCCCAATCCTCCTCGAGCAGCGCCAGGTTGATCGCCATCGTCGAGAGCGGGTTCTTGATCTCGTGGGCCAGCCCGCCGGCCAGGCGGGAGAGGAAGGCCAGGTCCGCGGCCGCCCGCTCCGAGCCCTTGGGAGCGGGATCGTGGGGATCGGCCTTCATGGCGGGCGGTGCATGCGTTTGGGAAGGCCAGCGCTCCGGCCTTGGCGCGGAGGCTCTGCAGCCTACTCTCTAGGTGTCCGGGTGCGAGGCGCTCGGCCGAGCCCCGCCGCCCCACCATGCCCGCCGAGCCCCGCTCCCACGGAGTCCCCCGCCTGCCCTGTCCGGACGGGCCTCCGCCGCCTGAACTGATCGAGCGCGCCGGCGCCGCGCTGGCTGCGGGGCAGCTGATCGGGCTGCCGACGGAAACGGTCTATGGACTGGCTGCGCGCGCGGATCGCCCGGAGAGCCTGGCGGCCCTGCGACGGGTGCTCGGGCTCGGCGCCGAGCGCGGACTGGTCTGGCACGCGCCGGCCCAGAACCTCGAGGGTGGACCGGGGCCGCTCGATTTCCGTTTTCCGGCCGCGCCCCTCGCGCGGCGCCTGGCCGGGCGCTATTGGCCGGGCCCGCTGACCCTGGTGCTGCAAGGCGTGCCCGCGGGACTCGAGGGCCTCGCCCAGCAGGGCTGGTTGGCCCTGCGTGTGCCGGCCCAGCGCGGGCTGCAGAGCCTGCTCGCGCGGCTGCCGTTCCCCGTCGCCATCGCCTCGGCGGCGCGCGGCGACGAAACCCCCGCGACACGGGCGGAGCAGGTCCTCGAGCGCTTCGGGTCGGCCTTGGCCCTGTGCGCCGACGGCGGCCCCGCGCGCATCGGGCAGGCCTCGGCGGTGCTGGCCCTCGGGCCCGGTCGCTTCGAGCAGATCCGCCCCGGGCTGCTCGAGCTGACCGACCTGCGCCGCACCGCGGGTCTGCGGCTGGCCTTCGTGTGCACCGGCAACACCTGCCGCAGCCCGATGGCCGAAGGTCTGGCCCAGCGCCTGCTGCTCGAGCGCCTGGGCGCCCTCGGGCCCGAACCCGTGCGCGGGGACCCCGCCGCCCTGCGCCCGCCCGCCGGCCGCCTGGCCGCCTTCGGTTTCGAGCTGGCCTCCATGGGCGTGGCCGCCTCCTTTGGGGCCCCGGCCTCTGCGCAGGCGATCGCCGCCCTGGCGCCGCGGGGGATCGACATCGCCGGCCATCAGAGCCAGCCGGCCACCTGGGAGCGCCTGGCGGACGTGGACCTGGCCTTGTGCCTGACCCGCTCCCACGCGCGAGCCCTGGAGTCGCTGCTGCCGCCGGGGCGCGGGCCGCGGCTCGAGCTGCTCGACCCCGAGGGCCGCGACGTGCCGGACCCGATCGGGGGCAGCCTCGAGGAATACCGGCGCTGCGCGGCGGCCATCGAAGCCGGGCTGCGGGCTCGCCTCGACGACTGGGCCTGACGGCGGGTTGGCGGGTCGCCGCGCCTGCGGGGCGTTCCGCGTCCAGCGCGGGGCCCGCCAGCGACCCTGGGCGGACCGCCAGGCGCCCGGTGGCTTTCGATTGCGGCGCTGTTCTGCTGGGCGGCGGAGGCCGTCCCGCGAGGCGCGGGGGCTGTGGGCAAGGCCCTGGGAGCGCCGGGGCCGGCGCCCCCCGCCGCTGACCCTGGCCGCTGACCCCGGCCGCCGGCTGGCCGCCCCGCTCGATCGCGGCCGGCGCGTCGGCTGGCCCGACCCTCGCCCCGAGGCCGGGCTCGCAGGCGGGCCGATCCCCCGGGCGGCGCCGAGCGGAAACAGCCCGCTCGCCCGTCCGAAAGGCAGGCGGCCGGACTCGCCGGCCTGGCCCTCCACCAGCAGGAAATCGCCCGGGTCCGTTCATGCCGGGAGTTCCGAGCGAGGACCTGCGCGGCCGATCGCGGCGCTCGGGCAACGTTCGCGATTCGGCGAATGCCGCCCTTCCGAGGGCCTCCGAGGGGCGCAGCCCACGGCGCCCTGGGAGCGGGTCACAGCTCGGCGGCGGCCAGCAGGGCGTGGGCCGCGGCCGGCCCGGGCGCCTCCAGCAGGCGCTCGCGCAGCTCGCGCCGCGACAGCAGCCGGGCGATCTCGGCCAGCGTCCGGATGTGCACGAGCTTCTGGGCGCGAGGGATCAGCAGCAGCACCACGAAATGCGCCGGCTGCTGGTCGAGGCAGTCGAAGGGCAAGCCCTCGGAGCGGGTCACGATGCCCAGGCAGCCCACCACCCGCTCCAGGCCGTCGACCGCCGCGTGGGGGATGGCGATGCCCTGCTCCATGCCGGTCGACATGGAGCGCTCGCGCTCGAGCACGGCGTCGAGCAGGGCGCGCTCGTCCCCCGCCGAGACCCCGCCGACCGAGCGCAGGTGCGCCAAGAGGCTGGCGATGGCCTCCCACTTGTCCGCGGCCTCGAGGGGCAGCACGACCTGGGGCGGGGCGATGATCTCGGAGAGTCGCATGGAGGCTTTGAGGCCCGGCAGGGTAACCGTCGGACGGCGGTGGTCCCACCCAGGTCCCGTAATGCCCCTGCGCCCTCGCCGGGAGCAGGCCCAAGCCCTAGTCTCTGCGCTCCCCCCACGGTCGGACCGGGAAGATCCCGGCCGACCGGTCGTCCGGCGCCCGGTCCGGACACCCTGGACCCGTCGAGCACCCACCGCCGAGCCCCAGCCTCCCCGATGATCTTCGCCACGCTCGCCGCCCTGCTGCTGCCCGCCCTGGGGCCCAGCGCCGCCTCCCCCGCGGCCTCCCCGGCGCTCCCCAGGTCGGCGTCGTCGTCCCCGGCCCTCCCGCAGGCCCAGGCCCCGGCGGCCGCCGTGGCCCCAGGGGCGGCCCGGCCCGATCAGGAGGGCGCCAAGCTGCCCCCGATCCAGGCCCAAGGGGACTTCTTCATCATCAACTTCTCGGAGGATCCGAACGAGGCCACCAGCCTCGAACAGTTCGTGAAGGTCTGCCAGCAGGCGACCGGGCTCAACTTCATGATCTCGCCGGACAGCGACGCCCTGCTCAAGCAGGGCAAGGTGCGCATGTTCGGCACGAAGCGCATCCCCAAGAAAGATTTCTACAGCTTCTTCCAGATCATCCTGTTCATCAACGATTTCGCCTGCATCCGGGTCGGCCGCGACCCCCTGTCGGTGATCGTGATCCAGCAGCTCTCCCAGGCCTCCCCGCGCAGCGCCGTCAAACAGCGCGCGGAATACGTGCTGCCCGACGAGCTGGATCGCTACGCGGACGAGCCGGCGACCCTGATCACCACGGTGGTGACGCTGCCGAACACCAACGTGCGCGACCTGTCCAACTCGCTGCGCGCGCTGACCCCCGACCAGGCCACGCAGAACATGCTGCCCGCGGGCAGCTCGGACTCCCTGATCCTGACCGGCTTCGGCTCGAACATCTGGCAACTCGCCGAGCTGCTCTACCTGATCAACGAGAAGTCGGCGGTCACCGAACCGA
>JBIKLM010000446.1:0-3574 GCA_044359835.1 Planctomycetota bacterium | reverse complement strand
GCGTCTTCGGCGGCGCGGGCCAGCGGCCGGCCTGCGCTGGGCCCCGCCGACGGGCCGCTGGCCGGCCCGGAAGCCCGCGCGGAGTCGCGCTCGGAACCCGGACCGTCCGGTCGCGCGGCCCCGGACTTCATGCGATCGCCCCCAGCTCGCGGCGCAGGTGCTCGGCCACCTCGCGCGCGATGCGGCGCGCCGACTCGAGCCCGTCCGGATTGACCCCGCCGACCCCGTGGTGGCCGCCGCCGCCGTAGCGCGTCATCAGCTCGCCGATGTGCACGCCCGGGTCGGGCTTGTTCCAGGGGTTCTCGCCGGCGGTGACGTGGAAACCGGCGCGCGTCGGGATCACGCCCACCGAATACAGCGCCTTGGGATGGTGGTAGAAGGCCGCGAAGCGCTCGCGCCGCACGCGGTCGCTGGTGGCGTCGTAGTGGCACACGTGCCCGAACATCGACAGCACCGTGCCGGGGAATTGGCGCAGGGCCTGGTCGCGGTTGCGGGCGGCGATCGCGTAGGCGCGCTCCACGTCGGCACGCCGGCACAGCTCGGCCAGGTCGCGCTGCACCAGGGCCTCGGCCAGCTCGTCGGTCCAGTTGGGGCTGGGCGCGGCCGCCAGCGCGCGCATCAGCCGCAGGGCCGGGTCCTCGGCGAACAGGGCCTGGTCGACCGAAGCGAAACCGGCCGTGTCGATCACGTCGCTCCAGCGCGCGGCCTCGTCGAAATGCGCGGGGGCGCGATAGCCGAAGCGTTCTTCGGCGTGCCGCAGGATCAGCGGTGGGCAGGAGGGCGAGCGCTCGTCCCAGGCCCAGAAGTCGCTGGGCTGGTAGGCCGCGCGGTCGGATGGGCTCAGGAAGGTGGTCGGGTGGTGGTCGAACCAGTAGGTGGCGCGGGGGTGGAAGTGGAAATCGACGATGGCGAAGTCGAGGCCCACGCAGAAGTGTTCCCAGTCGCGCCGCTGGTCGTGGTTGACGCTGGAAAGGCGCAGATCGCGGTGCCCGCGGGCGTCCTGCAGCACGCGCTTCAGCAGCGCGCCGCTGACCATGCCGTCGAAATCCCGGTGGTAGCGGATCCACAGGGGCGTGTCGGGTGAGGGCGGTTGCATGGCCTGTGGGGGGCGACCAAGTTAGCGCGGCCGGGCCTGCGCCTCCCCGCGATCCCGCCTTTGGTGGGGTGTGCCGCCTGCGAGGCGCCGGGGCATTTCCGCGGAGCTCGGCCCGGGTGCACGTCGAGAAGGGGCCTTGCCGCTGGGCCGGGCGCGGGCGGCGCCCCCCGCGAGGCTCCGGGGATCCCCGGACGGGGTCCGCCAATCCGCGGCCGCTGCGGAGCCTTCGCGGGTCGAGCCTGAGCCCGGGGCCGGGCCGGCCGTGCGCGGGCTGCGAAGGCCCCGGGGGAGACTCTGCGGGAGGCTCCCGGCTCGTCCGGCCGGTTCGCAGGGGCCCTTGGGGCCCGCGCCAGCCCTCCGGAGCAAGAACTCGGAGCCAGACCCCGGAGACAGACCCGGGAGCCTAGGCGCTGCGAATCCAGCCGCGCCTGGCGCCTCAGGCGCTTTCGCGAGCGGCTTCCTGGTCCAGGCGCTCCGCGGAGGCACCGGAGGCCAGGCTGCGCTGGCCGCGCACCACGGCTTCGTCGATCACGAAACGGCGCGTGTCGGTGCGGTGGGGCAGCTCATAGAGCAGGTCCAGCAGGATCTCCTCGAGGATCGAGCGCAGGGCGCGCACCCCGGTTTCCCGCTCGATGGCCACCTGGGCGATGGCTTCCAAGCCGCTCGGCTCGGTGACCAGCTCGGCGCCTTCCATTTCGAACAGGCGCTGGTACTGGCGGATCAGCGCGTTCTTGGGCTCGGTCAGGATGCGCACCAGGTCGGCCTTGCTGTGGCGCTCCAGGTTGACCACCACCGGCAAGCGCCCGACGAACTCGGGGATCATGCCGAATTCGATCAAGTCGCGCGGCGACACGTGGCGCAACAGCTGGTCGCGGCGGGCGCCCTGCAGGGGCAGGTCGTCGGCCCGCGGCAGGGCGCTCTTGTCGGCCTCGAGGAAGCGGCTGAAGCCCACCACATCCTTGCCCACGCGGCGGCCGATGATGTCTTCGATGCCGGAGAAGGTGCCGCCGACGATGAACAGGATGTTGCTGGTGTCGACCTGGATGTAGGCCTGCTCCGGGTGCTTGCGCCCGCCCTGGGGCGGCACGTTGGCCACGGTGCCCTCGAGGATCTTGAGCAGCGCCTGCTGCACCCCTTCGCCGGACACGTCGCGGGTGATGGAGACGTTGGAGGTGGTGCGGCCGATCTTGTCGATCTCGTCGATGTAGACGATGCCGGTCTGCGCGCGGTCCTTGTCGAAGTCCGCGGCCTGCAGCAGCTTGAGCAGGATGTTCTCGACGTCCTCGCCCACGTAACCCGCTTCGGTCAGCGTGGTGGCGTCCGCCATGGCGAAGGGCACGTCGAGCATGCGCGCCAGGGTGCGGGCCAGCAGGGTCTTGCCCGAGCCGGTCGGGCCGACCAGCAGGACGTTCGATTTTTCGAGCTCGACCTCGTGGCTTCCGAGGGCGCCGGACAGACCGCTGCCGGGTCCGGCCAGGTCGCCGCCCTGGGGGCGCGGCCGGCCGCCCAGGCCGTGCTGGAGGCGCTTGTAGTGGTTGTAGACCGCGACCGCGAGCACCTTCTTGGCCCGCGACTGGCCGACCACGTAGTCGTCGAGGAAGCGCGTGATCTCGATCGGGGTCGGCAGGCGGCGGGTGCTCAGGCTGCCGGCCAGGCCCCGTGTGCCAGCGGACTCCGTGCGGGCGGCTTCGCCGGCCGCCGGGACTTCCCCGGAGCGGCGGCCGGACCCGGAAGCGATTTCCGGGCTGCGGCGCTGTTCCTGCTGGAGGATCGAGTTGCAGATCTCGATGCACTCGTTGCAGATGTAGATCCCGGGAGGCCCGGCGATCAGGCTCTGCACCTGATGCCGGGTCTTCTCGCAGAACGTACAGCGCTCCACTTGGCGCCCGCGACCGGTGGTTCGGCTCATGCAGGCAGTCTACCCCTTTTCCGCGGGGCGGGAGACCACGTGGTCGATCAATCCGAAGGCGCGGGCCTCCTCGGGGCTCATGAAATTGTCCCGGTCGCAGGCCACCGAGAGCTCCTCCGGCGTGCGGCCCGAGTGGCCGGCCAGGATGCGCTCCAGGTTCTGCTTCATCTTGAGGATCTCCTTCACCTGGATCTCCATGTCCCGGGCCGTGCCCTGGGTGCCGCCCCAGGGTTGGTGGATCATGACCCGCGAGTTGGGCAGCGCGAAGCGCTTGCCCTTGGCCCCGCCGGCCAGCAGCACGGCGCCCATGGAAGCGGCCTGCCCGAGGCAGTAGGTGCAGACCTCGGGCTGGATGAACTGCATCGTGTCGTAGATCGCCAGTCCGGCCGTGACCGAGCCCCCCGGTGAATTGATGTAGAGGTGCACGTCCTGGCTCTTGTTCATCTTGTCGAGGAACAGGAGCTGGGCCATCACGATGTTCGCCACGGTGTCGTCGATGGCCGTGCCGATGAAGATGATCCGCTCCTCCATGAGGCGCGAATAGATGTCATAGGCGCGCTCGCCGCGGC
>JBIKLM010000445.1:0-3586 GCA_044359835.1 Planctomycetota bacterium | reverse complement strand
TCTCTCCGCCCGTGTCACGCCCCGCGGGGCGGTGTCGCCGGTTCGCCGGGCGGCTCCGGGGCCGGCCGGCTATCAGACGGCGCGCGGTCTGGCGTGCCCTCGGGGGCCCCGCCGGGCGAGGCGCCGCCGGGGGATCCCTGCAGGCGCTGGACGAGCCCGCTCAGGCGCAGACTCAAGCGCTCGAGGCGCTCGCGCCCATCGGCGAGTTCCAGCAGGAACACCGGCAGCGTGGGCCCATCGACGCCGGAAAGCAGCGGAGCGAGGCGCGCGCGCAGCTGGGCGGCGCCCTCACCGTCGCTGGCGTCCTCGAGCGCCGCAACGACCGAATCGAGTTCGGCCCAGGCCCGGTCCGGCTCGCCCGCGGGCCAGCCGGGCAGCTCGAGCAGGGCCCGCGCCGCGCGCTGACCCAGGGCGATGGCCTGCTCGGCCTCGCCCGCGGAGCCTTCCACCGACAAGGACAAGCGCAGCAGGGCCCGCCAATCCTCCAGGGCCAGGGGTGCAACATCCGGGGCCGCTGCGCCGGCTTCGCCCGCCAGCAGGCGCGCGTAGCTCTGCAGGGCTGCGGCCGCCTCGCCGCGCGCATCCAGGAAGCGCGCCGCGCGCAGCTCGAGGGCCAGGCCCTGCTCCGGCGGGGCTTCGGCCTGGGCCGCTTCGATCGCCGCGCGCACCACGGGCACCGGCAGGCGTTCAACGGCCGGGGCCAAGCGCGCCGCGAACCAGCGCGCCTCTTGGCCGCTGAGCACACCGCGCTCCGAAGCGCGCGGCAGCAGCAGGTCGTAGGCGCTTTCCAGCAGGCGCTGGGCGGCGCCGCGTTCGAGCAGCAGGCGCTGGTCGAAATGCAGCTCGGCCAGCTCGCTGGCCCACTCGAGCAGCTCGCGCAGGTGCGCTTCGCCCGCATCGCCCAAGTCCGCGGCCAGCCGGTCCAGGGCGCTCCCATCGGCGGGCGCCGCCAGGGCGAAGGCCCTGGCCGCGCAGCGTGCCCGCGCCGGCTCGGGGGCCAGCTCCATCAGCTGGCGCGCGGCCGCCAGCCGGGCCATCGGCTCCGGGCCCAGCTGGCGCGCCAGCGCCGCGCAGAGCAGATCGAGGGTGCGGACCTCATTGCGCCGCGCTTCCTCCCCCACCAGGGCCAGCACGCTGGGCCGCAAGAGCAGCGTGGGCGCGGCCGGCCAGTCGCGGCCGGCGATCAGGGCCACCAGGCCGGCGCGCTGGTCGGCCTCTGGCTCGCGCTCGAGCAACCCGAGCAGGCGCTCGAGCAGTGCCGCGGAGGTGCGCCGGGCCAGGGTCGGCCCCTCGAGCAGCGCCAGGGCCCGCCGGCGCACCCCGGCATCGCGATCGTCGAGCAGGCGCGCGACGGCCGCTTCCAGGGGCGCGGCCTGAGCCTCGGACAGCTCGCCGCCGCCGGCCACGCGTTCCAGCACCGCGAGCAGGGCGAAACGATAGCCCGGCTCGTCCGGCGCGCGTTCGAGCAGCGCGAGCAGGGCCGGGAGATCCCGCTGTCCGGCCAGATCGCGCATGGCGGCGGCGGCCGCCAGACGCACGCTCGGGTCGATGCGGGGCTGGTCCAACAGCGCGAACAGCGAGTCGGTCGAGAGGCGCAGGGCCAGCTCCGCGCCCGCGCCGGCGGCGCGGCTGCGGGCCCACTGCCTCAGGCTTTCGATCAGGGCCACGCACACGTCCGGATCGGGATCCTCCCAGCCCCACAGGCGCTCGAACAGGCCCTCGATGTGCAGGCCGAGAGACGCCTCCGGTTCCGCGGCGGGCAAGCTCAGCCAGGCCCGCGCGAGCACGTGCAGCAGCCCCTCCGGAGCGACCGCACTGGCCTTGGCCAGGCTCTCGGCCAGCTCGCGGCGTTGGCCTGCGTCGAGCGGCAGGCCGTTCCACAGCGCGGCGGCGGCCTCGATCTGGGCCCCCAGGACGGCCTCATCACCCTCGCGGCTCCAGGCCGTCAGCAGGCGCTCGAGGGCCTCGAGACGCTGCCCGTCTGCAATCGCGGCGCCGCTGGCGCTCCACTGACCCAGGCGGCGCGCCGCCTCGCTGCGCAGCCGCGGCGAGGCTTGATCGAAGGCCAGGGCCGCGCTCGCCGGGTCCGCGTCCCACAGGCGCTGGAACAGCGCCATGCGCTCCGCCAGCAGGTCCTTCAGCGCATCCCGGTAGGGCCCTCCCGCGGGCGCAAGCGTCGGTTCCACGAACGGCCGTGCCTCGTCGGCGCTCGCGAACCACAGCCCGTACAGCTCGTGCAGGCCGCGGCGGGCGGCGGCCCCCCGGCGGCTCTCGGGGCCCCGCGCCAGCTCGGCCACCAGCCGGGGCGCGAACTCGACCTCCCCGAGGCTGCCCACCAGCCGCAGGGTCGCCGAAGCGAGCCGCGGATCCAGCTCGGCGGCCGCCCAGCAGGCCTCCAGGGCCGCGCGCCGGCGCGCCGAACCGGCCGCCTCGAGGGCCTGGGTGAGCTCCGCGAGGGCGGCGCTCTGTTGGGCGCGCCGCTCGCTGGCCCGCTCGGCCGGCAAGCCAGGCGGCACCCCGGCGCCCGCGGCCAGCCAGCCCGCGAGGCTGCTGCCCGCTTGCTCCAGGGCCTGGTCCGCTGCGACGAGCGCCGCCTGCTGCTGCGCGGGATCCACGCGGGTCAACGGATCGAGCAGCGCTCCCGGCTGCGGGGTCGGCAGGCGCAGCCCAGCCGTGGTCCGGGGAGCCGCCATGGCGGCCAGGCGCTCCGCCGCGCCGCGCGCGGGCGCCTGCGCCCAGACCGGCGTCGAGCCGAGCAGGGTCAGCAGCAGGAACCAGGCGCAGGGACGGGGAAGACTCATCGAGCGGAACGGCAGGAGCGCAGGCTACGGCCCGTGAGCGGAGCGCGCGAGCGAGCAGCGGCCCGGGATACGCCGCAACCAAGATCGCGGTTCAGGGGCGCCCGCGATCGAGGCGGCGGGTCGCCGTTCCGCCGGGCTGCACGGCCCGAGGTCGATGCGCCGCCGGCCGAAGGGTTCCGCCGAAGTCGGGCCAGGGCCGTGCGCGGCGCGGCCGCGCCCCCTGGAGCCGATCCCCACGCCGGTTCGACCGGCGCGGGGCCGCCCAGCGCCTCCTGGAGCTGCGGCCGGGCCTCAGTCGAAGGGATCCTCCGCCTCGGGCCCCGCGAGCCGGCGCTGCAGGCGCTGGCGGACCTCCGGGTCAAGGCGCGGACCGGCCAGGGCCAGCAGCGCCCGCGAAAGCTCGAGGTACAGGGCCAGGGCCCTGGGATGGGCGCGCAGGGCCTCGAGATGCAGGCCGACGAGGTCGGCGGCGCCGCGCTGGAGCGGACCCGTCTGGGCCTCGAGCGGCCCGAGGCGTTCGAGCGCCGCCAAGCTCGAAGCGAGCAGCGAACGCACCGCGATCGGGGCGTCGCCGGGCGCGGTCAGCGCGCCGGCCAGCACGGCCTCGGCCTCGGCCCACAGGCCCACCAAGCCGTTGGCGGCCAGGGCCGCCGCCGCGGGGTAGCGCAGCTGCGCCTGATCGTCCTCGGCCAGCTCGATCACCGCGGCCCCCAGGCGGAGGGCCAAGCCCCGCGCGAGCGCCCGCGCAGCGGCATCGCCGCGGATGCCGATGGCCAGCGCCGCGG
>JBIKLM010000444.1:0-3593 GCA_044359835.1 Planctomycetota bacterium | reverse complement strand
CCTTGGCCGGCCGCTCACGGCCCGTCGACCCGCGCCGAGCGCCCGCCGGGCCGGCGGCGCGCCGCGGCCGCTCGAGGCCCGCCTCGCTGGCGGCGGGCAGCCCGGCGGCAAGCGCCGCCTGCGCGGACTCGTCCAGGCTGGCGACCCGCAGGCTCTGACGCAGCCCGCGTTCGATGTCCTTGATGCCGTCGCGGTCGGCGCGCGTCACGAAGGTCAGGGCCTGGCCCGCCCGGCCCGAGCGGCCGGTGCGGCCGATGCGGTGGGTGTAGGCCTCGGCGCTGATCGGCACGTCGAAGTTGATCACGTGGCTGACGCTGTCGACGTCCAGGCCGCGGGCGGCGATGTCGGTGGCCACCAGCACGCGGATCGAGCCGTCGCGGAAGCCCTGCATGGCCCGGTCGCGCTGCGCCTGGCTCAGGTTGCCCTGCAGGCTGGCCGCGCGCTGGCCGAGTTTGGCCAGCCGCTCCGCCAGGCGTTTGGCCCGGTGCTTGGTGCGCGTGAACACGATCGCCCCGGTCAGCTCCGGCTGGCGCAGCAGGTGCATCAGCAGGGCCTGCTTGTGGTCTTCGGCGACCGGATAGAGCGCGTGCTCGACGGTCGCGGCGGGCGCGCTGTGGGCCAGCTCGACCACCGTGGGCTGGTTGAGCAGGTCGTCGGCCAGCTTGCGCACTTCCTTCGGCATGGTGGCCGAGAACAAGAGGCTCTGCCGCCGCGGCGGCAAGGCCGCCAGGATGCGCCGGATCGAGGGCAGGAAGCCCATGTCGAACATCTGGTCGGCTTCATCGAGCACCAGGCTCTCGACCGAAGAGAGCTGCACCTCGCCTTGGCTCAGCAGGTCGAGCAACCGGCCCGGGCAGGCGATCACGATGTCGACGCCGGCGCGCAGCGCGCGCACCTGGCGCGCCTGGGTCACGCCGCCGTAGATGGCGGTGCTGCGCAGGCCCGTGAAGCGGCCGAGCAATTGCAGCTCGGCCTCGATCTGGTTGGCGAGTTCGCGCGTCGGCGCGACGATCAGGGCGCGGATCGGGCGCGGCGGGCGGAAGCCGCGGGCGCGGCTCTCGGCCTGCGGCGGGCGCTCGAGCAGACGCGACATCAGCGGCAGCAGGAACGCCGCGGTCTTGCCGGTGCCGGTCTGCGCCAGGCCGAGCACGTCGCGGCCGAGCATGGCCGCGGGGATGGTTTGGTGTTGGATCGGACGCGGCTCGGTGAAGCCGGCGGCCTCGAGGCCCTTCAGCAGGCGTGGATCGAGGCGGTAGGTAACGAAGCCGCCCTTGGGCGGCGTGGGCTGCACGGTCGGAATGGTGGGTCTCCCCGGGCGCCGCGGCGCATAGGCGCGGCGGCGCAACAAAAACCCCAGCAACGGATGGCGGTCTTCTCTTTGGGCGCTGCGTGTCCCTGTCCCCGTGCGGGCCCCGAGGGGCCGCACACGAGCGCGGGAAGCGTCGTTGCGCGCCTACGCCGCGAAGGGCGGCGACTTCTGGGGTTGTATGGCCTGCGGCTCTAGAAAGCGAGCCCTTTCGGGGATTGGGGTGCCCGCAGCGCTCCCGCGGGCCACCTCCCGCGCGGCTCCCGGGCGCCGAACCGGCCGCCGGCGCCCCCCGAGCCCGGGCCGCGCGGCTTTCCCCCCTCCGGCCCGCGCGAGCGGATCCCCGCGACACCGCCGGGCCAGATCTCCCGGCCGGCCCCGGGGCCCGCGAACCGGCATCCCGTCGCGCCCGGGCCAGGCGCGCCCGGCTGCGGGACCCAAACCCCGCAGCCCCGCTCGACAACGCAGCGTCCGACAGCCCTGCACATGGATCGGAAGCGACGCGCCGGCTCGGCTGCGCTCGATGGCCCGATCCAGCAGACCGTCTCCAGGGTCCAGGGGGTCCAGCGCCTAGAGCAGCGCCCGCTTCGCTTGGCCGCGCTGCTCGCGCGCCGGGGCGCGGCCACCGCAGTGAACTGCGAGCCGGGCGGGACAGGGCACCCAGGGCGCCAGGCCCGGCCAGCAGGCCGAGCGCCGGAAGCACCGGCCCCTCAGCTGCAGGAACGATAATCGGTTCAATGTTCCTCCGTCCGAATGATATTCGCTTCCGCTACATCCATTCCGACGCTTGTCCGCAGGCTATTCGTTTGTCCGCCGCGGGCTCGGCAGCCGAAACTGGTTCCCATGAGCGCAGGCTCCCGTCCCCAGAGCGACAGCGGATCCAGCTGGCGAGCGAGCGCCTCCAGCGCCGGCCGCTTGCTGCCGAGCGGCCGCGGCTTGGCCCAGCGGTTGCCGCCGCCGGCCAGCGATCCGGCGGCGCCGACGCTGCTGGTGCGCCTGGCGGAGGTGCTGCACGACAGCGGGGTCCCGACCCCGCGGGTCGAGGACGCGGTCATGCAGTGCGCCCGCGCCATCGGCCTGGATGCCCAGGTGCTGGCCACGCCGACCTCGCTGATGCTGTCGGTGGCCGGGGGTCCGGTGCAGATGCGGCGCGCCTCCCAGGGCGACATCCATCTGGCGCGCCTCGACGGCCTGGACGACCTGCTCGAGCGCCTCGACGCCCGCCGCGTGGCGCCCTCGCGCGCCCTCGAGGAGCTCGAGGCCATCGCGCGCCTGCCGGCGCCGCTGCCGCGCGCCCTCGACACGCTGGCCTTCGCCCTGGCCTCCAGCGGCGCCGCCTGCTTCTTCGGCGGCAGCGCCGCCGACGCCCTGGGCGCCCTGCTGCTCGGCGCCACGATCGGCCGCCTGCTGGGCTGGTTCGGCGGCGATGCGGGCCGCGCACGCATCGCCGTGCCGATGGCCTGTGCGCTGGCCGCGCTGCTGGCCCACGGCGCGGCGCGCCTCGGCCTGCCGATCGACGCCGGGCGGGTCAGCCTGGCGGCCCTGATCGTGCTGGTGCCGGGCTATTCGGTGACCGTGGCCATGACCGAGCTGGCGCAGCAGCACCTGGTCTCGGGCACCGCGCGCCTGGCGGGCGTGCTCGGCACCCTGTTCGGCATGGGCCTCGGCGCGGGCCTCGGCCGCGCCCTGGCCGAGCGCCTGCCCGCGCCGCCGCCGCTCGAGCCCAGCGCGCCCCTGGGGCCCCTGTGGTCGTTCGTGGCCCTGGCGACCGCGCCCCTGTGCTTCACGGTGCTGTTCCGCGCGCGGCCCAAGGACGCCCCCTGGATCACCGCCGGCGGCATCCTGGCCTTCCTCGGCGCGCGCTACGGCGTGCAGCTGTTCGGCGCCGAGCTGGGCGCCTTCGCCGGCGCGCTGCTGCTCGGCAGCTTCGCCAGCCTGGTCGCCCGCGCCACCGGCCGACCGGTCTCGACCGTGCTCGTGCCGGGCCTGATGCTGCTGGTGCCGGGCTCGCTGGGGTTCCGCAGCGTCGATGCGTTCCTGTCCCACGACGCGCTTTCGGGCGTCGAAGGCGCCTTCCGCATGCTGCTCGTCGCGGCGGCCCTGGGCGCCGGCCTGCTCAGCTCGCAGGTGCTCGTGCCGAGCCGCCGGGTGCTCTGAAGCCGGGGGCGGCGGAGGCTTCCCCCACCAACTCGCCGAGCGCCCTCGCGGCCAGCGGCCGCGCCGCGGTGAAGTCCATGGTGAAGCGCGCGTTGATTTCGCTCAGCGGGTTGAGCGCGCTGCCGCGGCC
>JBIKLM010000121.1:0-10432 GCA_044359835.1 Planctomycetota bacterium | reverse complement strand
ACGAGCTGATCAAGGCCACCATCGAAGACCTGATCCAGCACTCGGCGGAGACCCTGCTCCGCCACGCGCCCGGGGACCCGGACTATCCGCGGCACCAGCACGAGATGCTGATCGGCCACAGCCCGGAGCTCAAGCCCAAGGTGGCCGAGCTGCAGCAGTTCCTGTTCCGCTTCTTCTACCGGCACGACTACCTGCAGCGCATGACGCGCTGGGCCGGCGAGCTGATGCAGGCCTTGTTCGAGCGCTACCTGGCCGAGCCGGAGCAGATCGCGCCCTGGTACCGCGCTTGGTCGGAGCAGGTCGGGCTGCCGCGCGCCGTGTGCGACTACCTGGCCGGCATGACCGATCGCTTCGCGGAAGCCGAGCACCAGCGGCTGACCGGGCGATCGCTCGAGTTTCCGGCTCCCTGACAGCCTGAGAAATAATCGACTCGGGCGGCGCCCGAGCATTCAGACCAGGCCGTCAGATGCCCTTTGGGCCGCCATCCGGCGGCCACAGAGGCTGGGATCGTCGCTGCGCGACGATTTTTTCCCAGCCCCTGACAGCCTGAGGAAAAATCGACTCGGGCTGCGCCCGAGCGCTCCGAGCAGCCGGTCCGCAGGCCTTTGGGCCAACGGCGGTTGGCCCCGGCGGTTGGCAGCGCGGTTTGCAGCGCGGCAGCCATCGGCGCCGCGCGGCCTCACGGGCGGCGGCGCAGGCCGAAGCGAGCGCAGCCGGCGAACCAGCGGGCCAGGCGGGCGAAGAAACCCGCCGCGGGCTCGGGCTCGGGCTCGGCAGCGAGCGCGGCCAGCAGCGGCTCGATGCGGCGCTGGGCCGGGGTCGGGACCCAGGCGGGCTCGGCGGGCAGGGCCAGCTCGGCGGCCTCGGCGGCGCCGGTGGGCACGGCGGGAGGCGGGGCGCTGCCCGGCTCGGCCCGGCCGGCCGCAGCCCGAGCCCGCGGGGGCCCCTCGGGAGCAGGGCCGTTCTTGGATTCGCCGGACTGTGCCATGGGGATCGGGATCGATGCGGGAGACTCTGCTCGGCGACCCGCCGCAGCCGACGGTAGAGCGGGCCCGCCCAGGCGGGTAGAAGCCAGTCCGCGCCGCGATGGATTTCCGCGACCTCCACACCTTCCGCGACCCCGCGCTGTTGGACCTGGCCCTGCGCCACGCCAGCGCCGGCCCGCCGCACAACGAGCGCCTCGAGTACCTCGGGGACGCCGCCCTGGACCTGGTGGTGGCGGAAGCCCTCTATCGCCGCCATGGGCAGCTCGACGAGGGCCAGCTGAGCGAGCTCAAGGCCTCGGTGGTCTCGCGGCCGTCCCTGGCCCAGGCGGCGCGCCGCATCGGGCTGCCCGCGGCGGCCGCGCTCGGGCAGGGCCTGACCGCGGACGCCCTCTCGCGGGCCGTGCTGGCCAACCTGCTGGAGGCCTGGCTGGGCGCGATCTACCTCGACGCGGGGCTGGAGGCCGTGCGCAGCGCGGTCGAGCAGTCCCTCTCGGAGCCCCTCGGCGAGGCCTTCGGGCGCGAGGCCGTGACCAACCCCAAGCAGACCCTGCAGCACCTGGCCCAGGCCCAGACCGGCCGGCCGCCGGAATACGAGCTGCTGCGCGAGCGCGGCGTGGCCCACGCCCGCGCCTTCCAGGTGCGCGCGAAACTCGGTCCGCGCGTCTTCCCTCCGGCCTGGGGCCGAACCCGCAAGGAGGCCGAGCGCTGGGCCGCCCACGAGGCCTTGCTGCGGCTGTTCCCCGAGCGCGCCGAGCCCGCTGGCGAAAGCGAGCCGTGACGGACCGAGCTTGGATCGACGCGGGCGGCGACCGAGCCGCCCGGATCTAGCGGGCCACAGCGCCGCGCCGCCCGGCGGCGCGCTCACCGGCCGATGGGAGCCCGGGGCGGCCAGGCGCGGTGGCTGTGGCCAGGAAATCGGGATCGGCCCTGGGGCGCGGTCAGGTCCCGAAGCGCCAGGTGTCGGGCGCGGACTCCAGGGCGCGACGGAAGGCCGCCAGGCCTGCGGGCGGCAGCTCGGCTTCGATGCGCAGCACGCCGGGGGCCGGCGGGTGGTAGGCGCTTTCGAGGAAGCGCTGCCGATAGCCGAGGCCGAGGGCGAAGAAGAAGCGCTCGCGCAGGGCCTCGGGCACGGCGGCCCACAGGCGCAG
Source organism: Planctomycetota bacterium (assembly GCA_044359835.1). Classification (GTDB taxonomy): domain Bacteria; phylum Planctomycetota; class UBA1135; order UBA1135; genus JBIKLM01. The sequence continues at coordinate 8,298 of JBIKLM010000121.1, read as the reverse complement.
GTTCTCGAGGAACGAGCGCTCGTAGGGGGTCCAGCGCATACCGCTCACGAAACCGAGGCCTTCGGCGGCGATCGGCTGCAGGCCGGCCGGCGCGGCGGCCAGCAGCTCGTGGCCGTAGGCGCTCGAGCCGCGCGCCATGATCGCGCGCCCGGCGGCCACGTTGGCGATCTGGCCGAAGGCGCCGTGCACCAGCAGGCCGCACTCCTCGTCGTCGAGCTTGCCGCGGCCGTGCATCAGGTCCAGGGCGCGCAGGCACTCGAGCAGGTAGGGCAGCTCATATTCGGTGCGGTCGACGAACTGGCGCCCGAGTTCGGCCAGCTGGTGGCGGCGTATCGGGGCGGGAGCGCCGCGCAGGGACAGGGCGGCCTGCACCAAGGCGAAGCTGTCGGCGCTGGGGACGAAGGGCGTCGGCAGGGGCACGCGATAGAGCAGCGGATGCAGCGCCGGCCAGTTGGGATCGAGGGTCCGCGCCCAGGCTTCGTAGCGCAGCGGATCGCGGCCCGAGGCGTATTCGAGGTGTTGGATGAAGTGGAACGGGCGGGCGCCGAAGACCGGCGGCTGGCGCAGCCCGGGCAACGGGTCGCTGAGCGCGGCCACGCCGGCGGCTCCGGGCACGGCCGCCAAGGCCAGCAGGCCGAAGGCCAGGGGACGCTGGCCGCGGCCCACGAGCCGGCACACGCCCAGGGCCACCCAGGCCAGCAGCGCCGGCAAAGCCGGCATCAGGTAGCGGCTGCCCATGCCGTCCAGGGTGTTGTAGAAGTCGACCACGAAGTCGGTCGCTCCGTAGGCGCCCAGGAACAGCAGCGGGTGCAGCAGCACGAACAGCGCCAGGGGGCTGGGCGCCAGGGAGCCGCCCGCGGCGCGGCGCCACAGGCGCGGCAGGGTCAGCAGGCAGCCGATCGCCAAGGCGGAAAGCAGGCTCCAGGCGGCCCAGCGGCCCGGGCCATCGTCGAACAGCAGCACGCGCGCCAGGTCCTCGCGCAGGAAGTGCAGCAGCTTGTCGCCCACCGCGGCCAGCCCCCCGGGAAGGATCTGATCCTCGGCGCGGCGGTTGACCCACATCAGGCTGCGGGTCACGTAGGGGATCGCCAAGGCCGGCGGCAGGGCGCCCAGCAGGAAGGCCAGGGCGCCGCGCAGCGTTCGGCCAGGGGCCGCGAACAGGCCGGCCGGACGCCCTCCCTGCCCCCACCAGGCCGCCGCCCAGGCCATCAGAAGGGCCGGCAGAGCCACCAGGAACTGCATCGAGAACCAGGCGCCGAAGGCCAGCAGGAAGCCCGCGATGGCCAGCTCGAGCGGGCGCCGCGGGACCCCCGCCCGGCGCGCGATCAGCCAATACAGGGCGGCCCAGATCGGCAGCAGGGTGTCGCCGTGGCTGCCGAGGGCCAGCACGTCGACCTTCTGGAAAAACGGCGGGGCCAGGGCGAACAGCAGCGCCCCGGCCAGGCCGGCCGCGCGGCCTCCGGCGCGCTCGAGGGTCGCCGCGAAGAGCGCCGCGGTGGCCACCGACCAGCCGACCGCCAGGGCCTTGATCGCCAGCACGGTCGGCCCGAGCAGCAGGAACAGCGGCGCCAGGAGCAGCCCGAACAGGACCGAGCCGCGCAGGTGCACGATGATCGGCAGCCGCTCGGGATCGAGCGGCATGCCCAGCAGCAGGGCGCGGGCGAAACTTCCGCCCCACAGCTCGAGTTCGAGCTCGTCGAGGCGCGAGCAGGCGATCAGCCCGCGCACCAGCAAGGTTGCGAGCGCCGCGATCCAGGCGGCCGAAAGGCGCGAGAGCTGCGGGAGGGCGGGCACTGGCGGGGGGTCGGGCCCGGGGGGATCGGGCCGGGAACCATACCACGGGCCCCCGGGCCGGCCCCGGCCCGCCCGCCCGGCGCCGGATAGAGTGGCCCGCTGCCCCCGAGCCCCCCCGGGAGCCCCGCCCCCCCCATGACCGCGCCCCGGGTCCTGACCCCGCTCCGCACCTTCCTGCTCGGGGCCGCGCTGATCGCCGCGGCGCTGGGCGTGCTGCTCTCGACCCGCGAGTGGGGCTTCGGCCGGCAGCCCGATTTCGTCCCCGATCCGAAGCTCTCGGCCGCCGAGAACGAGGCCCACGCGGCCCGCTTCCCGATGCTGCTCGAGGACCAGTACGACCGCCTGGCCTACCAAAAGCGCGGCCGCTGGGTGGCCTCCAGGGCCACGCCGTACCTCGAAGAATTCAGCGAGTATCCGCAGCTGACCACCTGGCTGATGGGGCTGCCCTACCTGTGCTTCGAGCACGGCGTCGCGGCCGGCACGCCCTACGACACCCGCGAGCGGGTCTGGGCCTGGTTCGCCGAGCGGCGCGTGCCGCGCTCGTGGTTCGACACCCTGGACGAGGCCCTCGAGCGCACCCCGCTGCAGCCCGAGCGCCTGGAACAGCTGCCGAGCCTGGCGCCGCTGCTCGAACAGCTCGCCGGCCGGCCGGACATCGACCAGGGCGCAGCGCGCGAGCGGATCCTCGAGCTGTGGGGCGCTTGGAACGGCTATCGGGCGGAGATCGCCAGGAACCGCGACGCCTACGCCGATTGGCACCAGGTCTGGATGGCGCTTTGGTACCTGGCACTGCTGGCGGGCTCGATCCGCCTGCTGGTGCGCCTGGGGCAGCCGCCGGGCTACGCCCTGCTGCTGCTCGGACCGGCGACCCTGTTCTTCGGCTTCAACCGCTTCGATCTGGTGGTCAGCACCCAGCTGTGCCTGACCCTTCTGGCCTGGGTCAGCGGGCGCTACGCCCTGGGCGGGCTGGGCCTGGGCGTGGCCGCCATGACCAAGTGGTGGCCGGGTTTCCTGGGGCCCCTGCTGGCCTTTTGGGCCCTGCGGGAGGGCCTGGCCGAGGCGCGCGCCCGGGGCCAGCGCCCGGACCTGCCGGCCCTGATCGGGCGCCGGGTGCTCCTGCCCGGGGCGATCGCGCTCGGTTTCTGCGCCCTGGTGCTCGGGATCACCTACGCCTGGGACGACGGCGGCTGGCCGGCGGTCCAGTTCCTGCTGGATTGGCACCAGAAGACGCGCCTGCCGAACCACGCCTCGGCCCTGACCCTCCTGACCGAGCCGGCCTACCTGGGCTGGTTCGCGCCGGAGCAGCGCGAGGCCCTGGGCCGGGTGTTCAGCGCCCTGCAGCTCGGGACGCCGCTGCTGCTGTGCCTGCTGCCGATCCGCGACCGGCAGACCCTGCTCAAGGCCTGCCTGGCCAGCGCCCTGGGCATGCTGCTGTTCCAGAAGTTCTTTTCGCCCCAGTGGGTTCTGTGGGCCACCACCCTGGCGATCCCCCTGGCCGCCCGCTCGCGGGTCTATCTGCTGGCCACCGTGGCCCTGGACGTCCTGATCTACGTGCAGCTGCCGCTGAGCTACTACCACACGCTGCTGCACACCCCGGACCCGAGCCAGCCCTCCCCCTTCTGGACGATCTCCTACGTGCGCCTGTTCGCCTTCGGGGCCTATTGGCTGTTCGTCGTGGGCGACACGGTCCGGGGCGCCTTGGCCCCCCGGCCGGCGGGCTGAGCTGGGCGTTCGGGGAGACGCCGGCGCGGCGCGGCGATTGATCGCCGGGCCGCGCGGGCCGACACTGCCCCCGGCGCCAGGGCGCGCCCGCGCCCAGCCATGCCGACCCCCCCGCCGAGCAGCGCGGCCGACCGCGGCGCCGCGGCTGTGACCCAGCCCGACCTCTCGCTGCTGGAGCATTTCGGGCCCCTGGCGGAGTTGGTCCAGGGCCTGTCGCGGGGCCGCTCGCGGCGCGTGGGCAACCTGTGGGGCTCCTCCCAGGCGCTGCTGCTGGCGGGCCTGGCGGCGCGCTGGCCGCGCTGCCTGCTGGCGGTCACGTCGACGGAGGCCGAGGCCGAGGCCCTGGCCGAGGACCTGGTGCAGTTCGGCGCCCGCCCGTTCCTGCTGCCAGCGCGCGGCTCGGACGAGCGCGGCGCACACGCCGACCTGGAGGGCCTGCGCGAGCGCCTGCGCTTCGCCCAGGCCGCGGTGGGTCCGGCAGCCGAGCGACCGCGGCTGGTGCTGGCGCCCCTGCTCGGCCTGCTGCAGCCCCTGCCGGGCAGCCAGGCCCTGACCGGGCAGCTGGCGGAGCTGGCCGTGGGGCAGCGGCTCGATCTCTCGCACCTGCTGCAAAAGCTGATCGGCGCGGGCTACACGCGCCAGCCGCTGGTCGAGCGCCCCGGCGAGGTCTCGCTGCGCGGCGACGTGCTGGACGTGTTCGGATTCGCCGCCGAAGCGCCCCTGCGCATCGAACTGTTCGACTCGGAGATCGAATCCCTGCGCAGCTTCGACGCCGAAACCCAGCGCTCGGTCGAGAAGCTCGAGCGCGCCGCGATCCTGCTGGCCGCGGACCCGGGCGGCATCGAAGACGGCCAGGGCGTACCGCCGGTCTCGCTGCTGCCCAAGGAGACCCTGTTCGTCGAGCTCGAGCCGCTGCGCATCGAGGACCAGCGCGAGGGCCTGCGCGTGCGCTCCACCAGCCACGCCCGGGCCCTGGACGAGTACTACCGCGAGCTGGCCCGGCACCCGCTGCTGCAGCTGCAGAGCCTGCCCACCAGCGACCTCGACCTGGACGGCAAGAGCGTGCAGCAGCTGGCCGTGGGCCTGCCCAACGCCGGTGCGGCCCTGGCCGAACTGGGCGGGCAGTTCCGGCACCTGTGGGTCTTCTGCCGCACGAGCGCCGAGCGCGACCGCTTCGAGCGCCTGCTGGAGGCCGGCCCCAGGCCGGCGGGCCTCGAGCTCTGGATCGGCGCGCTGCAAAAGGGTTTCCGCCTGCCGTCCCTGGGCCTGGTGGCGGTCAACCACCACGAGCTGGCCGGCACCCATGGACTGGGCGGACTGGCCAAACAGAAGAAACCGGCCCACCGCGTGCGCAGCCTGCAGAGCTTCTTCGAGCTCAAGGTCGGCGACCTGGTGGTGCATTCGGTGCACGGGCTGGCGCGCTACCTGGGCCTCAAGCGCATGGCCCGCGGGGGCGGCGAAGAGGAGCACCTGCACCTCGAATTCGCCGAGGAGGTCAGTCTGTACGTGCCGGCCTCGCGCATCGACCTGGTGCAGCGCTACATCGGCACCGGCAGCGCGCTGCCCAAGCTCGACAAGCTCGGCGGCGGAACCTTCAAGAAGCGCAAGGAGAAGGTCGAGCAGGCCCTGATGGACCTGGCGGCCGAGCTGCTCGAGGTCCAGGCCAAGCGCGAATTGCAGCAGCGCACGCCCTGGCGCGGCGAGCCCAACCTGGTGGCGGAGATGCTCGCCGCCTTCCCGTACACCGACACGCCCGACCAGGCCAGCGCCGACGCGGACATCGCCGCCGACCTGTCGGCCGAGAAACCCATGGACCGGCTGCTGTGCGGCGACGTGGGCTTCGGCAAGACCGAGGTGGCCATCCGCGCGGCCTTCCGGGTCGTCGCCGCGGGCGGGCAGGTGGCGGTGCTGGTGCCGACCACGGTCCTGGCGGACCAGCACTACGAGACCTTCCGGGCGCGGCTGGCGGGCTTCCCGGTGCGCATCGAAGCGCTCTCGCGCATGAATCGGCCCGCAGAGGTCAAGGCGATCCTGTCGGCGGTCGCCACGGGCCAGGTGGACATCCTGATCGGCACGCACCGGATCCTCTCGGAGGACGTGGGCTGGAAGCGCCTCGGCCTGGTGGTCGTCGACGAGGAACAGCGCTTCGGCGTCAAGCACAAGGAACACTTCAAGGGCCTGCGCGCCACGGTCGACATCCTGACCCTCTCGGCCACGCCGATCCCGCGCACCCTGCACATGTCGCTGTCGGGGGTGCGCGACATCAGCGCCCTGAGCGTGCCGCCCCGCGGCCGGCAGGACGTGGAGACCAAGCTGATCAACCGCGACGACCTGCCGCTGATCCGCGAAGTCCTGCTGCGCGAGAAGGAGCGCGGCGGGCAGGTGTTCTTCCTGCACAACACGGTGGCCGACCTGCCGGCCTTCACGCGCGAATTGGCCGCGCTGGTGCCGGAATGCCGCTTCGAGTACGGGCACGGACAGATGACCGCCCGGGAATTGTGGCGCGTGATGCACCGCTTCGCGGCCCACGAGCTCGACGTGCTGGTGGCGACCACGATCATCGAGAACGGCATCGACATCCCGGCCGCGGGCACGATCCTGATCGACCGCGCCGACGAATTCGGCCTGTCCGAGCTGCACCAGCTGCGCGGCCGCGTCGGGCGCAACAGCCAGGCCTCGTGGTGTTATCTGCTGGTGGATCGCACCAAACCGCTGCGCTCGATCGCCAAAGAGCGCCTCAAGGCCCTGGAGGAGCTCTCGCACCTGGGCGCCGGCTTCCAGATCTCGATGAAGGACCTGGAGATCCGCGGGGCCGGCAACTTGCTCGGGCCCGAACAGTCCGGGCACATCGCGGCGGTCGGGTACGACATGTACTGCCGCCTGCTCAAGCAGACGGTCGAGCAGCTGCGCAGCGGCGCGGAGGGCGCGGGCCTGCCGGTGCGCGGCGAGCTGTCGGACAGCGTCGAGCTCGAGCTGGCCCTCGAGGCCTACCTGCCCGAGGACTGGATCCCCTCGGCCGACGAGCGCTTGCAGATCCTGCGCCGCATGGACGCGGTGCGCAGCCACGCCGAGACCCTGGAGCTCGAGCTGGCCCTGCGCGACCAATTCGGGCGCCTGCCGGCGCCGGCCAGGATGCTGCTGCGCCAGTTCCGGCTGCGCGCGGCGCTGCTGCCGCTGACGATCACGCGCGTCTCCTGGCGCGACGATTGTTTCCTGATCGAGTTCAGCGACCGGGTGGCGATCGAACAGGCCCTGGCCGGGGCCAAGGTCGAGCTGCGCCCGCTGCGCCCCGGCGTGGCCCTGGTGATGCTGCCGAGGCGCGTCGCCGACCCCCGCGCCGGGCTCGATTGGCTCGAGCGGCTGCTGGCGCTGCCGCCGCTCGTGCCCGAGCCCGCGGCCTGACCCCCGGGGTGCGCGGCCGGGGTGCGCAACCCGGGTCGGCCGCGGCCGGGCGGCCCCCGCGGGCCCGCCGTGGACCGCACCCGCGCGGCACGGGCGCCGCGCCGGCGGCCGCAGCGCGCTTGGCAAGCGCCCGGCGGAAACCCAAGCTGGTCGCACCCATGCCCCGCCCGGCCCGCCCCGCGACCCTCCCCGCCGCCCGCTTCCCGGCGTTGCTGCCGGCGCTCCTGGCCCTGCTGCTGCTCGGCCAGCGGGCCGAGGCCCAGGCGCTGCCGCCGCCCAGCGCCGGCGAGCCCCAGCGCTGGACGCGCCTCGACGGCGTGGCGATCGAGTTCGACGAGCAGCTGGTCACCTGGAGCGAGCTGGGCCAGATCTACACCCGCGTCGCGCGCCAGGACCCGCCCCAGGACGACGCCGACCGGGAGCGCCTGATGCGCGACCTGACCACCTACCTGATCGGCCAGGTGATCGCGCAGCAAGGCGGCTCCGAGCTCGACATCCCCAAGGACCGCCTGGAGGCGACCCTCGAGCAACGCCTGGAAGAGCTGCGCGCCCCCGCCGGGCCTTTGGCCTACGGCGAGCAGCTGCGCTCCCAGGGGCTCGATCCGCTGCTCGAGCTGGGCAACACGCGCGACGAGGCCTACCGGGTGGCCTTCGAGAACGTGGCCACCGGCCGCGACGGCCTGGGGGTCGAGCGGCCGCGCCACGACCGTTTCGTGCGCCCCAGCCAATTGCGCGCCGCCTACGTGCTGTCCAAGCCCGTGGGCCGCGTGCAGCTGCAGCTGATCGACGTGACCGCCATCGGGGTCGGCGGTCTGGAGGCCGCCAAGCAGCTGGCCGAGAGCGTGCGCAGCGCGATCCTGGCGGGGGCCGACTTCGAGGAGCAGTACGAGCTCTACGGCAGCAGCTTCCGCAGCTCCGGCGGGGTCACCCAGAGCCTGCCCCTGGACGAGATCGGCGATCCGGCCCTGCGGCAGTTCGCCACCGGAGCGGGCCCCAAGGACCTGAGCCCGGTGCTCGAGTACGGCCTGGGCGGGCGCATCGAGGGCTATCGGGTGGCGCGCGTGTTCCGGCGCGAGGAGCCGCCCCCGGCGCCGGCCTTCTCCGACGCCGCCAGCCAGCGCGCCCTGCGCAAGCGCCTGCAGGAGGCCATGGACCTGCGCCGCCTCGACCTGGCCCGCCGGTCCCTGTCGCAGCGCAGCCACCAGTGGCTGGACGGCCCCCTGCGCGGCCGGCCCGCGCCCGAGGGCGCGGCGCCGGGGGCGCCCGCCGCGCCCGCCGGCGCCCGGCCCTGACCGCCGCGCCGGGGGCTCGATCCGGCCCCTTCCCGCCGCCGCCCCAGGAACCCCCAGGCCGGCCCGAAGGCCCCTGGGGCGGCGGCAG
>JBIKLM010000073.1:0-12846 GCA_044359835.1 Planctomycetota bacterium | reverse complement strand
GGGGGGCAGGGGGCAATCGAGGGCCCGGGGGGGCGGGCGCCGCCGGGGGCGAGGGAGCGGCTGGGCGCGAAGGCCGCTTCGGCCTCCGCTCGGCTTCAGCCGTCCCGGGGAGCGTCCTCGGTCCGACCGATCTGGTCTTGCCGCTCGGCCGTGCGCCGGTCCATCTCGCGGGAGCGCCAGCGCGCGATCGCGCCGTGGTCGCCGCTCAGCAATTCGGCGGGCACTTCGCGCCCCCGCCAGCGGCGCGGGCGGGTGAAGTGGGGGGTGTCCAGGCGGCCGTCTTCGCTGAAGGATTCCTCCAGCGCCGAGCGCTCGTGGCCGAGCACCCCGGGCAGCAGCCGCACCACTGCCTCGGCGACCACCAGGGCGGGCAGCTCGCCGCCCGCCAACACGTAGTCACCGATCGAGATTTCAAGGAAGCCGAGCTCGTCGACCAGGCGCTGGTCGACACCCTCGTAGCGGCCGCAGAGCAGCAGCAGCCGGTCCTCGCGGGCCAGCTCGCGCGCCGTGGCCTGCACGAAGGGCCGGCCCGCTGGGGAGAGCAGCAGCCGTCGGCAGGGTCCCGCCCGGGCTTCCCACCATTCGACGGCGTCGAAGATGGGCTCCGGCTTGAGGACCATGCCCGGGCCGCCGCCGAAGGGTCGGTCGTCGACCGTGCGGTGGCGATCCCTGGCGAAGTCCCGGAAGTCGATCAGCTCGATGCGGGCGCGGCCCTTGGCCCTGGCGATCCCGAGGATGCTGGTGGCCAGATAAGGCTCCAGCGCCTCGGGAAAGAGGGTCAGGATGGCGATGTGCACGGCCGGTCGAAGCCAGGCGGAGGGCCAAGCAGGGTAGGCATCGCCCGGGAGCGGGTCAAGCCTGCCCTGGACCGCTGGGGAGCCAGATTGGCAGGTCTGGGCCTCGCCCTGCGGAGCGCCGCATGCTGGGGCGGCTCGGAGGCCACGGGACTCTAGGGCCCCCCCGGGTCCCGTGACCCAGGTGGGGAGCGCCCAGGTCTGGAAGACCCCGTTCTCGGGCCCTCCAGGTCCCGGGGGGACCGCCCGCAGCGGCTCGGCACCCAGCGGGTCTTCCGGGGCCACCTGGCGCCGCGCCGGAGCCGCGTAGCCCCCCCGGCCGCTAGCCTGGCGGCCCTATGTTCACCGGCCTGGTCGAAGCCTGCGTCCCGGTTCGCCGCCTGGAGCTCTCCGGCGGCGGCGCCCGCCTGGTGCTGCCCGAGCCCCCGGGCTTCGGCGCGGGCCACGGCGACAGCATCGCCGTCTCCGGCTGCTGCCTGACCGTGGCGGCCTTCGAGCCGGCCCCCGGCGGCCGCGACCTGCTGTTCGAACTCTCCGCGGAGACCCTGGCCCGCACCGCCTTCGCGGGCTTGTCTCCGGGCGCCAAGGTCAACCTGGAGCGCGCCATGCAGCTCGGCGAACGCCTGGGCGGCCACCTGGTCAGCGGCCACGTCGACGGGGTCGGCCGTGTGCTCTCGATCCAGGGCGACCGCCAGCGCGGCTGGGACTACAGCTTCGAGCTGCCCCCGGCCCTGTCCCGCTATCTGATCGACAAGGGCAGCGTGACCCTCGACGGCATCAGCCTGACCGTGGTCGCGCCCCAGGGCTCCCGCTTCCAGGTCGCCGTGATCCCGGTCACCTTCGAGGCCACCAACCTCTCCAGCAAGCGCCCCGGCGACCCGGTGCACGTGGAAGCCGACCTGGTCGGCAAGTGGATCGAGCGCCTGATGCCCCCCCCGCTCGCCGCGCCCTGACCCAGGCCCTTCGCCGGCCACAGCCCCTGCATCCCCGCGCCGGGCCTCGATCGCCCTGGGGCCTCTGCCGCGCCGGCGCCCCGCCGGGCAGGGAAAACCCCTGCGCCGACCGGAGAGTCCATTCCGACTCTCCCCGTGGCTCGCCGCAGGGGCTGTCCCGTCCACATCAGCCCGCCAGGGCTGGGGGGGCCAGCGCCGATTCGATGGGTGAGCTACGGTGGCGCAGTCGTCATTTCGCCGGATCCCCGGCCCTATCGCTCTGCGTTGCACTCCATGAGATTTTTCCTCAGCGCGCTCGAGCGCCTGGCCCTGCTGGCCCTGCCCCTGCCCGTCCTTGCGCAGACCCCCTGCACACCGCAGTGGCAGCCGACGTTCGGCAACGCACCGGGCGCTTCGGGCGGTGTGCTCGCCATGGCCGTGCACGACGACGGATCGGGCCCGACCCTGTTCGTCGCATCACCGGCGGCCAGCGCCGGTCAGTACAGCCTGCTCTTCGGCCAGCCCATCGGCGCGGTGGCGCGCTGGACCGGTTCCGATTTCACGGGGACGTCCGTCGATGCGCCCGGCAGCACCCGAGTCCTGCGCAGCTATGACGACGGCAGCGGGCCCAAGCTGTACGCAGGGGGCTCGTTCACGAGCCCCGGCGGGAACCTGGCTGTGTGGAACGGAACGGCTTGGTCGGCCGTCGGCGGCAGCGGGATCTCCGGGGGTCCGACCGGCTCCACCGTCCACTGCCTCGAGGTCTTCGACGACGGCGCGGGGGAGCAGCTCTTCATCGGCGGACTCTTCACCCAGGCCGGCGGCGCGCCGATGCGCAACCTGTGCCGCTGGGATGGCACCAGCTTCCGGCCGGCCGGCGAGCCCGACAACGCGGTCCTGGCCCTCCATGCCATGACGCTGGCGGGACAGTCCCGGCTGTTCGTCGGCGGATCCTTCTTGACCGTGGGCGGTGTGGGGTCCCCGCGCCTGGTCGCACGCACCGCCGGCGCCTGGATCCCGCTCGTGCCGCCGGGGACCTCCGGTGTGGTCCACGCGCTGACCGGCTTCGACTTCGGCGCGGGTCCCGAGCTGGTCGTGGCCGGCGCCGCGTTCCAAATCCCCGGGACGGTCTCGCCCGGGGTTTCGCGCTTCAACGGCAGCTCCTGGTCCCAGATCGGAGCGCCGTTCTTCGGAACCGTGGAGGCCCTGGCTGCCGCCGACCTCGGCGCGGGGCCCGAACTCTTCTTGACGGGCGGGCTCAAGCAATCGAACGGCGACCCCGCCGACGGTCTGGCGCGCTGGAGCGGCGCGGCTTGGCTCGAGGTCGGCGACGGGCTCAGCAGCGCGGGCGACTCCTTGGTCCCGTTCGACTTCGGCCAGGGCGAGCGCCTCGTCGTCGGGGGCAACTTTGCCACCGCCGGTGCAGTGCACGCCGATGGGTTCGCGCTCTGGGATGGCGCCGCCTTTCAGGGCAGCGGAACGGGCATCGACAACTGGGCGCGCGCGATCGCCGAGGATCCCTTCGGGCCCGGGCTCGTGGTCGGCGGGGACTTCGACGGCGCGGGCGCGGCGACCTTGAAAGGGATCGCGCGCTTCGAAAACGGCGCCTTCGCGCCCCTGGGCGGAACCAACGGGCGCGTGCACGGCCTGGCGACCTTCGATGCGGGTTCCGGGCCCGAGCTGTACGCCGCGGGCGCGTTCACGACGGTCGGCGGTGTCCCGGCGCGCAACGTGGCCCGCTACGACGGCGGCCAGTGGTTCGCCCTGGGAGACGGGTTGTTCGGCAACGTCGTCAACGACCTCGCCGTTTTCGACGACGGCAGCGGACCCGCGCTGTACGCGGGCGGTCGCTTCACCCAGTCGGGTGCCCAGCTGGTCTCTTCGGTGGCCCGCTGGGATGGGGCCCTTTGGCAGCCCGTGGGTAGCGGTCTGGCGGGCCCCGGCACCTTCGGACAGGTCTATGACCTGGAGGTCTTCGACGACGGCCAAGGGCCCGAGCTGTACGCCGCCGGGTTCTTCAACTCGCCGGCCTTGGGCGTGGCGCGCTGGAACGGCCAGGCTTGGCTCGATCTCGACCAAGGCCTCGGCGGGTTTCCGACCGCGGATGCGCGCGCCTTGCGGGTGTTCGACGATGGCAGCGGGCCCGCCCTGTTCGTCGCAGGACGCTTCGCCTCGGTCGGCAGCGCCTCCTTGCCGGCCGCCAACATCGCGCGTTGGCGGAACGGAGCCTGGTCGACCTTGGCCGGTGGGCTCGCTCAGTGGCTGATCGAAGACCTGGCCGTCCATGATTTCGGCGGCGGGCCCGAGTTGGTCGCCGCCGGTTCCGTGAGCGCGGCGAGCGGCGGGAGCAACGCCCGCTTGGCGCGCTGGAGCGGCGGCCAATGGACGCTCCAACCGGTCAGCGACCTGGGCTCGGTCCTGCACCTGCTGTCCCGGCCCGGCGACGGGCTCTACCTGGCCGGCAGCTTCGCGGGGGACAACCTGGGCGGCGAGAGCTTCCTGCGGCGCCTGGCCTGCGGGTCGTCGACGATCACCTCCTGGCCGGGCTGTTTCGGGCCCAAGCCGCTGCTCAGCAGCAGCGCGGGCGCGGCCACCTTGGGCGCACCCTTCCCGCTGACCGTCTCCGGCGCTCCGGCGGGCGCCCCGCTGGTCTTGTTCTACGCCCAATCCCTGGCCATCGACGCGGCGGGCTGCGGCCTGCTGCTGCCCGGACTGGGCGAGCTGCTGCTGACCCTCGCGCCCTTCCCGGTCGAGTTCGGGCTGGCGATCGCCTCCGGCGGCTCGGCGCAGATCAGCCCGACCCTGCCGAGCAACCCCCTGCTGATCGGCCAGAAGACCGCGCTTCAATCCGTGGTGATCGATCCCTCCGGCGGCGGCTCGATCGAGCTGTCGAACGCGCTCGAAGTGACCTTCAGCCCCTGACCTCGTAGTCGGGGGTCGCCCCGAGGACCGGCTCGCTGGCTGCCCAGGCCCGATCGAAGCCGCGCGCTCGGGCTTTTGGGCCGAGCAAGGCGGCGGGAAACCTGCGGCCCTCCCGGGCTTCCCGCGCCCGCAGGCCCGCCACGCCGGCCCCCATGCCAGGTCGGCGGGCGGCATCCAGCGGGCCTGCGGCGCGGACCGACATCGGTCCCTCCCCGGCTCGCCGGGCTTGCGGAGCGCCGACGGGCGCCGCCGATCCGCCGCTCCAACCCGCCCGCGCCTTCAACGCAGGGCGCGCGCAGCGCGGATGCCGGTCGAGCTACTTCCGTTGGTGGGGCTCGTGCGGTAGCGCTCGGAGATCCGTAGAAGGGACGCGCGCGTTTGCATTGATATGGTCCTTGACTGATTCGACGCCGGAGGCGACCTTCGCTTTGGAGTCAGGCCTGGTCCCCACGGACTGGCCTGGTCCCCACGGACTGGCCTGGTCCCCACGGACTGGCCTGGTCCCCACGGACTTTCCTTGCTCTGCGAGGAACGGGGGGGGGGCCTCGGTGCACCGCGGAGTCTCAAGAACCACTGCGTCGATCATGATCCCTCTCTTGCGGAAGGCTACGCTCTCTCTGCTTCTCGGATTCGTTCCAGCCAACGCGCTCGCAGACGGAAGCTGCGAAAACTGCCTCGCGTTCACCTCGGCGACGAACATCACCAGCAAGCCAGGCGTGACGCTGTCCGGCACGATTTCCGCACAGAACGGTGAGTGCACTGCGACCTGTCGGCCGGGTAAATGTCAGTTCATCGCTTCGCTCACGGCCACCTTCAGCGGGGGTCCCAAGACCATCACGGTGAACTCCAAGGACTGGCAAGACAACGAAACCGAGCCGCCGATGGGAATTCCGAGGGTGACTGGAGAACAAGCCGCAAGCGGTCCGGTTCCTACGGCGAGCATCTCGGTCGTGTGTGGGTCTGAGAACGTAGTCGGAGAGTGGGGAGTCGGACCAGCTACCGCTTCGTTCCAGGGTCGGTGCGAGGCCTGCCTGTTCATTCCGTCCTGAACGAAAATCTCGAGGCCCGCATCCGGTCTTGATGGCCTGTCGAGAGGGCCTCTGACCAGGTGCGGGCAGCTTCGCTGATAGTTTCCAGCGGAGTCGTCTCAGAGTACAGAGCTCCACTAGGGATCCCTGCGTTGAACGAGACCACAAGGCCATGAAAAAACTGATCACCTCCGCGGTGGCTGTCTGCCTCTTCGGCGGGGCCATGCTGGTTTGGGACCGTCTTTCTCCGAGTCCGGCTACCAAGGAAGACACAGGCCAGGTGGACTCTGCCTCGCCTCGGCTCAGGGAGCAAGAGCACCCCATCATCGCTAGCAGGGAGTTGGTCGATTCTCTAGGTGCCCCAGTCGACCTACCCAGCGTCCACCCACTCACGGTTCGCGAGGCTTTGCTAAAGCTCCATCCACAACTGGACCTTACCAAAATTCCGGATCCCTCGGTTCTGGAGCAACCGGCTTTTCCGCTAGCCGACTGGAATGAGGTGCGGGAAGAGGCAGAGCGCGGTTTGGTGAGTGCCTATGTTGAGACGCAGGGATACGACCAGCGTCAATTGCTGGCCAAAGCGGTCACGGGCAGTGTCGAAGGGAACCTCGAGCCATCGATCGCTGCGGAGGCTGCTGCTCGGGAGGTCGAACTCGACTCAACGAGGATCGCCGAGTTGGCCCGCCAGCTTGAGGATCGCGGTTTCGAACTGGTTGAGTGCCAGCGCCGGATCGAGGCAGACCGGCTTCGAGCGGCGATGAGTCGGGTCGGCAGCGGGATGTATGACCGCTTCGAGTACGTAACGCGCCCTGCGGATGTGCAGCACTCGAGGGGTGGCAGAGATGTCGCGGAGCACGCTTTCTGGAGCGGAAAGGGCTGGGTGGTGCAGATGGCTCTCTCGAGTGCAGAGATGCCCGAATATGTGCAGGCGCTCAAAACACGCAAGCAGGTCTATCGAGCCCTGATCGATGATTTGTTTTCCAAGTAAAGCGTCGGCTAGTGCGTCGACGCTGCCTGTGGAGTCCCGTGTGTGACGGGTGGACAACGACAGACAGTCGCGGTCTAGCGCGCTGGCCGCCCGGGGCGGATGCCGGTGGAGCGGCTTTCGTTGGTGGGGCTGGTGCGGTAGCGCTCGGAGACGCGCAGCAGGGGCGCGGCGTTCATGTAGCTGCCGCCGCGGGCGACGATGCCGGTGTCCTCTGGGCTGGGGGCGGGCTCCGGGGGCAGGCGGCGGCCGTCGCCGGGGCGGGCGGGCAGGTCGTAGGGCAGGTAGCGGCCGTCGACCCACTCCCACAGGTTGCCGAGCATGTCGAAGAGGCCGAAGGCATTGGGGGCGAAGCTGCCCACCGGCGCGTGCAGGGTGAAGCCGTCGCGGACCTCGGCGCTGATCGTC
Source organism: Planctomycetota bacterium (assembly GCA_044359835.1). Lineage (GTDB taxonomy): Bacteria > Planctomycetota > UBA1135 > UBA1135 > JBIKLM01. The sequence continues at coordinate 5,777 of JBIKLM010000073.1, read as the reverse complement.
CAGCCGGGCGAGCCGCCGTTGTCGCGCGCGAAGGCGTCCGCCAGGTTGGCCTGGCCCGCTAGGTCCGCCGGGCGATCGCCGCGCAGGAACACGGACTCGCTGCCGGCGCGCGCGGCGTATTCCCACTGGACCTCGCTGGGCAGCTCGAGCTCGAGCCGCCGGAGCACTTCGCGGGCCGCGAGCCAATGCACGCGGTCCACGGGGAACTCGGGGCCGCTGCGGCGCTCGCTCGGATTCTGGCCGGTCAAGCGCAACCACTGCCCCTGGGTCAGCTCGTACTTGGAGAGCAGGAACGGGTCCAGGTCGACGCTCGCAACCGGCGCCTCGTCGAGTTCGGCCGCGGGGTCGAAGCGCGGCGCGCTCGGGTCGGCGGCCTGGGCGCCGATCCGGGCCGTGCCGCCCGGCAGCAGCAGCAGCACGAGGCCGCTGTCGCCCGAGGGCTGCAAGCGGCCGGAAGCGTCGCGCTCCGGGGCCAAACCCGTGTCCAGCACCAAGAAGGCCTCCAGGCCCCCGTCCGGATCCTGGCCGAGGGGCACGAGGCCGAGCTGCGGCCGGAGGGCGAAGCCCTCGAAGCGGCCGTCCGCGGCGAGGCGCTGTGCGGCTTCGGCCCAGGCCTCCCGGGGCTCCTCCAGCGAGCGGCGCCGGAGGCTGGCGGCCCGCTCGCGGCGCGCGGCCACATCGCCCAGGCCGCCCCCGTGGGGCTCGGGCGAGGCGAGGCGCGCCAGCCCTTGCAGCAATTCGTCCAGCCGCGCCAGACGCCAATCGTCGAAGCGCCGCGCGCCGGCGGCCGCCGGCGCGGCCGCGGCCAGGGCCGCACGGCTCTGCTCGTGCAAACCGCGCCGCGCGAGCAGGGCCTCGGCGCGCGCGAGCCAGCCGTCGAAAGCGTCCAGGCGCTCGGGCGTGGCCGGCCACAGTTCGGCCGCTTCGCGCTCGAGCTGGGACAGCTCCTGGGCGTCGCCGAGCTGCTGGATCTCGCGCAGCTGGCGCCTCGAAGCCAGCCCCTGGCGAACGAATTCGGCGCTCGAGCCCAGGGCCAGGAGCACCAGCAGCCCGAGCAGCAGCGCCTCGCCGCGGCGGCGCTGGGCCCAGCGCCGGGCGCGATAGGCCCACGAGTCGGGCGTGGCCCGCACAGGCTCGCCCGCCAGGAAACGGCGCAGATCGGCGCACAGCTCGCCGGCGTTGGCGTAGCGCCGCGCCGGCTCGGCGTGCAGCGCCAGGGCGCAGATGCGGGTCAGGTCGCCCGCCAGGGCGCGCTCGAGCGCCCGCGGCGTCGTGCCGCGCCGCGCGGCCAGCTCCGCCGCGCTCGGTTGCCCGGGCTGCTCGCGGCGCAGGGCCCGGCCCGGCGAATCCAGGCCTTCGGTCTCGAGCGCCCGCGACAGCCCGAGCAGGCTGTGGGTCTCGCCGCGGTAGGGGCGGCGGCCCGAGAGCAGCTCGAACAGCACCAGCCCGAGGCTGTACACGTCCGAGCGCGGCCCCACGTCGAGCCCGGCGAGCTGCTCGGGGCTGGCGTAGGCCGGCGTCATGGCGCGCTCGCCCGTGCGCGTCAGCCCGGCTTCTTCGGCCTCCGGGTCGAGCACCTTGGCGATGCCGAAATCGAGCAGCCGCACGCGTCCGCCGCCGTCCACCAGGATGTTGGCGGGCTTGAGGTCGCGATGCACGATCAGCTGCTCGTGGGCGTGCGCCACGGCCGCGGCCACCTCGACGAACAGCTCGAGCCGCGCCCGCAGCGGCAGGCGCTGGCGATCGCACCAGGTGTCGAGGCTCTCGCCATCGACGTATTCGAGCGCCAGCCAGGGCGCGCCCGACTCGTCGGCGCCCGCATCGACGAGGCGCGCGATCCCGGGGTGCTCGAGCCGCGCCAGGGTGCGCCGTTCGGCCAGGAAACGCCGAGAAAGGCCCGCGGTCGCGGGCCCCGGCCGCAGCATCTTGATCGCCACGCGGCCGGCATAGGCCCCGTCGGCGCGCTCGGCCTCGAAGACCACGCCCATGCCGCCTTGGCCCACCAGCCGCAGCAGCCGGTAGGGCCCGAGCCGGCGCGGCAGCTCGCCGCCGGGCGCGCCGCCGGACAGGCCCTCGCCGAAGAGCCCCGCCAGGGCCTCCGCCGGCAGCGCTGGACAAGGCGCGTCCGCGCCCGGATCGGCCGCGATCAGCTCCAGCACCTCGCGGCGCAGGCGCTCGTCCGGGCAGGCCGCCTCGAGGAACGCCGCGCGCTCGGCCGGCGCGCGCTCGAGCGCCCCATGGAACAGGGCCTCGATGCGCTCGAAATCGAGCGCCGAGGCTGCGGGCTCGCGCTTCACCCGGCCGCCGACCTCAGGGTGTGACCCCCAGCAGGGCGTTGCTGAGCGCCACGCCGGGCAGGGCCTCGGCGTCGAGCACGCCGGCCTGGAAGCAGACCGTCAGGCCGCTCGGGCAGTTCGGGGGCCAGGGCACGAAAGCCCAGGAGGAGTCGCCCGCGATGTCGAGCAGCCCCAGGAACTCGGCCGCGAAGGGCAGGCTCGGATAGAGGATGCCGCCATACACCGGCAGGGGGCTTTGCCCGAGGCTGCCGGCCAGCAGCGCGGCGGCGAAGGGCCGGCCGTCCTCCAAACGGATCTGCGCCGGCAGGCCCGGGGTCAGGTCCGATTGGCTGGACAGGCGCGGCGCGCCCTGGGTTCCGGGGGTGCCCTGCCCGAGCTTGGTGAAGGCGCCGCTCTTGGCCTGCACGAATTCCTGGGCCACGTTGCCGTCGTCGTCGCGGCCGGTGACGTTGATCGTGCCCAGGGTCTGCGGGCCGAGCGGGATGCTGACCGGCCCGCTGGGCCCGGCTTGGAACGCGACCAAGAGCTCCGTGGGCAGGGCCGGGTCGAAGGGCGGCTTGTAGGCGCTGACCAGCACGCTCGGCACCGGGGCCCCGGCGGCGTCGACCACGCCGATCACCTGCGGGCAGGCGCCGCTGCACAGGGGCACGACGCTCGGCAGCAGCAGGTCGAGGGGCCGCGGCGGCGCGGCGCGCAGGCGCGTGGCGGGGCAGCCCAGGAGCCCGTACAGCCAGCCGTCCGGGCTCTTCGGCAGGGCCGCGGCGAGGCGCTCTTCGGCCAGCGCCAGGAGCGGGCCCTGGGTGCGCAGCCCGGCGTCGAAGGCCAGCTCGAACAGCTCGCGCAGCAGGCGGCGATTGCCGCGGTTCTGGGTCGAGCGCGCGGCGCCGTAGTGGGCCAGGGCGCCGGCGTTCGCCAGCAGCCAGGTTTCGCCCAACGAGTCCCCCAGGTCGATCGCGCCCTGATGGCAGGACAGGGACCAGACCACGGGCGCGAAGGGCGTGCTGAGCGCGGCCAGGTCGTCCTTGTGCAGGGTGCCCAGGTCGCCGCCGACGACGCCGAACTGGGCCCAGCTGTTGCTGGTGCCGTGCCCGCGGTAGCACAAGAGCCCGCGGCCCTGGGCCAATTGGCCCAGCACGGCCTGGTCGCTGCTCGAAGCCTGGGAGCCGAATTGGGTGCTGAAGCCGAGCGGGGCCGCGTAGCTGCCCGACAGGAGCGCCTGGGCTTCAGCTTGGAAGCCGCCGGGGGCGCCGGCCTGGTGGGTGGCCAGGGTCACGCGGCCGTAGTGATGGCCCGGGTCCTTGTCGAGCTCGTAGGCGATCTGGCGCGCGATCAGGCCCGGGATCTGTCCGGCGTTGTCCACCGGCCAGCGGCCGACGAAGATCGATTCGGTGCCCTGCGGGCTGCCGCTGGGGCTGCCGTAGGGATCGTCGCTGGGGGGCGCGCCGGGCGTCGGAGCGCTGGCCGGGGGCAGCAGATCCGCGTCGCCGACCAGCAGGGCGTAGCGCTCGGCGTTCGGCGGGCCCGCGGCGCTCCAGGCCGCCAAACCCGCGCGGATCGCCGCCGCGCCGCTGCCGGGCAGGGATTCGAGGGTCAGCAGCGCGACCTCGAAGCCGGTCGCGCGGCGGTGTTCGATCCAGGGGGCCAGCGCGGGGGCGAAGGCCGCGGGCGCCACGATCGCGTAGCGGCCCAGGTACGGGCCGGCCTCCGGATAGAGCCCGGAAACGGCGCTGAAATTGACCGCTTCGAGGCTCAGCAAGCGGCGCTGGTCGCGGCTCAGCGGCGTGCTGCTGGATGCGCCGACGTGGGCGTAGGTGTAGCGCGTGCGGCGCGCGATCAGCACCCGGTTCAGGGCCGGATCGAAGCGCACGGGGAACAGCTCGGGCCGCGCCCCGCGGGCGCCCGAGAGCAGCAGGCCCGGCGCGGCGGCGGCGCTGGCCTGCTGCGCGGGCCAGGGGCCGGAGGAGCCGTACAGGGCCCCATCGAAGCTGAATTGCTCCGGGGTGCCATCGGGGTCGCCGGCGCCCGGGTCGCCGTCGTCCAGGGCCGGCTCGGGCTGCGGATAGACGCGCGCCGAGACTGTGATCAAGTCGCCTGGGGCGACGCTCAGCCCCGTCAGCTGGGCCGCGCTGGCGCTGGTGGGCAGGGCCAGGGTCGGCCGCAGGGCCGGCAGTTCGGGGGCCCCGGTTTGGTCCACCAGACCGAGCCCGGGGAAATCGAAGCGGGTGTAGGTCACGCCGTCGGGGCCGGTCAGGGTCTGGCGGAAGTAGCCGTGCAGCACGAGCTCGAACTCGCTCTGCTGGCTGCCGCTGGCGGGCAGCAGCTGGAGCTCTGCGGGCTGACCGACCGGGGCGCCGGGGGACAGGGCCACCCAGGTCTGGGCCTGGGCGGGCGTGCACCAAAACAGCAGCGGCAGCAGGGCCGCCAGGCCGAATCGACGCGCCCGGCGCGGCCGGGGGTCGCTCGCGGGGCGGTCGCCGCCGGGGGCGGGTTCGAGGGGCAGGGGAAGCGGGCGGGGCGAAGCGGTCATCGGAGCTGGGGCGGGGGCCGCCCGACCACGCCGCAGGGGCGCGCGCCGGCCGACAGGGATTCTGAAAAAAAACCCCGCCTCCCCGAGGGTATCCCGGGGGATCAATCCCGGCTGCCGCGCTCGATTTCGCGCCGCAGGAAGGCCTGGGCCAGGCGCCAATCGCGCTCCACCGTGCGCTCGGCGACTCCCAGGACCCCGGCCGCCTCGGCGTTGTCGAGACCGCCGAAAAAGCGCAATTCGACCAGCTTGGCCTTGCGCGGGTCGACCGCTGCCAGGGCCTCCAGGGCCTGCTCCAGGGCCAGCAGGTCGAGGGGATCGGTGTCCCCGCGCACCCCGCGCGGCCCCTCGCTGCCCGAGAAACCCTCGGTCCAGGTCACGGCCGCCCGCCCGCCGCCGCGCTTTTCGGCGCGCCGCCTTTCCGCGTGGCTGACCAGGATGCGGCGCATGGCCAGGGCCGCCAGGGCTAGGAAGTGGGCCCGATCGCGGAAGCGCGCCTGGGTCTGGACTTCGAGCTTGAGCCAGGCCTCGTGGACCAGGGCCGTGGGCGCCAGGGTGTGCCCGGCGCGCTCCCCGGCCAGCTGCCGGGCCGCCAGGCGCCGCAGCTCGTCGTAGACCAGCGGCAGCACCTCGCCCGCGGGCCCGAGCCCGGTGGCCTCGGCCTCCCGGGCCAGAGCCTGCCAATCCGGTTCGGCCTGCATGGGCCCAGTCTAGCCCTGCGCCGACGGGCGCCGGCCGCGGCGGCCCGCCGGGTTCCCCCGCGCCGGCCGCCTGCGCCAGGCGCCGCGGGCCGGCGGCTCGAAGGCCGGGCTTGGCCTGCGGTGCCGAGCCCCGCCTCTCTGGACTCTGGCCGCCGGATGGGGGCCCCAAGGCCTGCGGGCCGGCCGGATCGGCGGCCCCGGCGCAGCCCGAAGCGCCTTCGCTGAGATCGTCGGATTTCCTGCGACCGTCCGAGC
>JBIKLM010000072.1:0-12848 GCA_044359835.1 Planctomycetota bacterium | reverse complement strand
CAGAGGAGCCGCCCCCCCGCAGGAGCAGCGCCGGCGGCCCACGGGCCGCGTCCGGTCCTCCGAGCGATGCGGGTGGGGCCGTTCCCGACTTCCCCGGGCTGGCTTGGTTGCCCCCCCCAGGGCCCCGAGACCGGATCGGCCCGGCAGGCCGCCCTCGATCGCCGCCAACCTGGTTCCTGGCAGGATGTGGGCATGTTTCGTCTGCTCACGGGGGTCTTCTTGGCCCTGCTGCCCAGCGGCTGGGCCCAAGCGCCGGCCGCGCCAGAGGCCCAAAAGGCGCCCGGCGAGGGCGACCTGCCGGCCCTGATCGAGCGCCTCTCGGCCGACGATCGGCGGCGCCTGCTCGACTACCTGCGCCTCGACCTCAGCGCCGGGGGGGCCTTCCAGCTGCAGCTGATCGCCCACGCACAGGGTTTCCTCGAGGCCGACCCCGGATTCCTGCCGGACGCTCCTGCCCCGGTATGGTTCGACCCGCTGGAGCACGCGCCCGCCCAGCCGATCCCGCGCCGGCTGCTCGCCCCCGACAGCCCCAAGGCCCGCGCGCTCCAGACCGCCTTGGAGCGCAGGAACCCGCCGCGCCGGCTGACCTCCGGCTACGCCTACGACTGGGGCAGCGAACGCGTCGTGCGCTTGCCCGGCTGGGACGATGCCCGCCGCGAGCTGCACAACGCCGCCCAGGGATTCGCCCCGGACCTGGATCTCGCGGAAGCGATCGCCCTGGCCGCCTTGGACGACGGCCGCGAGCGCCGCACCCTGGCGGTCTTCGAGCACCGCTACACCGACCGCGACGGCAACGTTTACCCCGGGGTGTCCCTGTTCACCGCCTGGGGCTCGGGCCTCGAGATCGAAATGCCCGACGTGGACACCCTGGGCATCCTGCACAGCCTGTTCGAGAAGTACCCCCGGGCCTGGAAGGCGCCGGTGCCCGGCAGCGAGCACAAGGCCTTCTACGCCAAACTCGAAGGCGTGTACCTGCCCGCCAAGCGCCACCGGGCGCTGTGCGAGGCCCTGGCCCGCAGCTACCTCAGCCCGGCGCCCGAACTGTGGTTCGGTTTCACGCCCGCCCACCACCTGCCGCTGCAGTCCTTCTGGGAGCAACGGCGCTCGGACCTGGGCCAGGTCGCCGAAGCCCTGCCCGACTCGGCCGGCTGGGAGGCCTTCCTGAGCGACCTGACGCGCCGCACCAACAAGGACGCCCAGATCCACCAGCTGGCCATCAACCGGCGCACGGGCCTCGAAGCGGGCGAAGCCCACGTCCGCCGCCGCCTGCTGGTCCTGGCCTTGGACCTCGATCTCTTCGAGCGCTATCCGGCCTCCGGCCCCGCTCCGTCCGGCGATTGATGCCGGGCGCGCCGCGGGGTCCAATAGCGCTTTCCCCCAGCCCCCCCGACCCATGTCCTTCGAACAACAGCTCGAGAAGGCCCGCTCCGCCCAAGGATTCATCGCCGCCCTGGACCAAAGCGGCGGCAGCACGCCCAAGGCGCTCAAGGAATACGGCGTGCCCGAGAGCGCCTACTCCGGCGAGGAGCAGATGTACGCCAAGGTGCACGAGATGCGCACGCGCATCATCACCGACCCGGCCTTCAACGGCGACCGAATCCTGGGCGCGATCCTGTTCGAGAACACCATGGATCGCCAGATCCGCGGGCTGCCCTCGGCCAAGTACCTGTGGCTCGAGAAGCGCGTGATCCCGTTCCTCAAGGTCGACAAGGGCCTGGCGGATGAAAAGGACGGGGTCCAGCTGATGAAGCCGATCCCCGGCCTGGACGCGCTGCTGCAGCGCGCCAAGCAGAACCTGGTCTTCGGCACCAAGATGCGCTCGGTGATCAAGCAGCCGAACGCCGCCGGGATCGAGGCCGTGGTCGCCCAGCAGTTCGAGATCGGCAAGCAGATCCTGGCCGCGGGCCTGGTGCCGATCATCGAGCCCGAGGTCGACATCAAGAGCGCCGACAAGGCCGGCTGCGAGAAGCTGCTCGAGGCTGCCCTCCGAAAGCACCTCGACAAGCTGCCGAGCAACCAGAGCGTGATGCTCAAGCTGACGCTGCCCAGCCAGCCCAACTTCTACCGCGCGCTGATCCAGCACCCCCGGGTGCTGCGCGTCGTGGCCCTGTCCGGCGGCTATTCGCGGGAACAGTCCAACCAGATGCTGGCCCAGAACAACGGCATGATCGCCTCGTTCTCGCGGGCCCTCAGCGAAGGCCTGTCCGCGCAGCAGAGCGATGCGGACTTCCATCGCAGCCTGGATCGCGCCATCCAGAGCATCTTCAAGGCCTCGATCACCTGAGGGGCCTGCGGGGCGCCCCGCAGCGTCCCTGCGCAGCTCCGCAGGCATCGGGCCGCAGCGCCTTAGGGCTCAAGGCCTGCCGGCGGAGGCCGCCGCTGGCCCCCGGGCCCGCCCTGGGGCGGGCGCCGGCCCTCCGATCGGCCCAACGAGCCGAGCCCAAGCCCTTGGCCCGGCCCCGTCCTTGGCAGGCACGCGGGCACCCTGACCGCGGGCTGGGCTTCCGAGGGCAAGCGGGCCTGCCAGGACCGAAGGCCCGCGCGCGGCGCCGGGCCTGTCAATCGCCGGGCCAGGCCGACCGAACCGGCCGTTTTTCACGGATTCCGAAGGAGCCTCCGATGCGTCGAGCGACCCTCTCCGCGGCGTTTTTGTGTTTGTCCGCGGCGTGCGCGCTGCTCGCCGCATGCGGGGGTGGCGGGGGCGGCGGCGGCGGGACGCTCGGTCCCAGCGAGCCAGCGGCGCCGGTGCTGGATGGGCTGGCGGCCCTCGCGCCGCCGGAGGTGCGCCGGGCGGGGCGCGTGGAATGGCTGCTCGAAGCCTTGGATGGGCCGGACCAGGTGGACGGCCTGTCCGCGGCGGATTTCCAACTTTCCGAGCAGGGCTTGGTGCTGGCTGCGGCCCAGGTCGATCGCCGGCTGCTGCCGCTCGCGCCCGCGGTGCGCGACAGCTACGTTCTGGCGATCGACTGCAGCGCGGCCACGCTGGCGGACGACCCGCGGCGGGCGGCCCTGGGCGATGCCGCGCTCGGCGCCATCGCGGCGATCCTGACCCGGCCGCAGACCGAGCTGGCGTTGGCGCGGCTGGGGGGCCAAGGGGCCGAGCCCGTGGGCTTGGCGGGCGGCGCCCTGTGGAGCCGCGATCCGGGGGCCCTGTCCGAGGCCCTCGCTGCCTTGCTCGAGAGCGCCAGCGCCGGTGAGCTGCTGGCCCTCGAGCTCGGCCACAGCGAAGCCGAGGCGTTCTTGCTGGCGCGGCTGGCCAGCCCCGACGATCGCCTGCCCCCGCGCCGATCGCGGGGCAGCCTGGTGATCCTGGCGGGCGCGCCGGAGGCCGGCCCAAGCGGGCCGCCGCCGGCGCCGGCCCCGATCCGGCGCCTGGGGCTTTCCCTGGGCAGCCCGGAGCTGTTCGACCTCAGCCTGTGCGCCGGCGTGGCGGACTGGACCGGCGCGCTGCCGAGCTCCGAGCGGGCCCAATTCGAGGCCTACCTCGAGCGCCGTTTGGATGGGCTCTATCGCCTGGCCTATCTGACGCCGGCGCGCCCCGCGGACAGCCCGGTGACCCTGGCGGTCGAGGCCAGCGGGGGCGGCGGTTCCGCACAGATCGAGGCCCAGTTCTCGGCCCTCGGCCTGAGCGACGGGGCCGGTCATCTGGCCGCCTGGCCGGTGCCGGCCACGGCGCCCGGGGCGGCCGGCGAGAGCGCCCACCGCGCCTTGGCGCTGGACGGCTCGGGGCGCATGTGGATCGCCAGCGATCTGGCGCCGCTCGGTTTCGTGCTCACGCGACGCAGCGCCACGGGCGAGCTGGATCCGTCCTTCGCCAGCGGCGGCCGGCTCGAGCTGCTGCCGACGCCGCCCGCCAGCCAATGGCGGGCACTGGCCATCGCCCCGAGCCCGACGGGCTCGGGCCTGCGCGTGCTGACCCAGCGCAGCGCGCCCGGACCCGGCGGCCCCACGCGCATCCGCGGCGTGCTGATCGAAGTCGATGAGCGCGGCTTGGTGTCCGAGCGCGAACTGCCCCCCGCCGTGGCCCTCGACCGCTCCGACTACCCGCTGGCCTTCGAAACCGACTCGCAGGGCCGCCTGTGGATCGCCGGATCGGCGGATGGATCGGCATTGCTGCCCCTGCGGCGCGCCCTGTGGCGCTTGAACGGCGATCTGAGCATCGACGCGAGCCTCGGCGGCGACGGGGTCGTCACCCACCAGGCGGCGCCGGGCGCGCTGCTGGCGGAGAGCGCCGTGGCCTTGGCCTTGGTCGAGGCGAACGGCTCCACCCGCGCGGTGCTGGCGGGCTCGGCCGCGGCGCTGCTCCCCGGTCCGCCCAGCAACGAGGCCACCCTGGTCGCCTTCGCGGAGGACGGCAGCCTGTGGAGCGGCTTCGGCAACGGCGGCCTGCTGCAGTCCCGGGGTGGCTTCCACGCCTCGGCCTTGCAGGCGCGCTTCACGGCCCTGCGGCGCGGCTCCGACGGGCTCCTGTGGGCATCCGGCGCGATCCAAGCACCCTGGAATCCGGGGACCTTCCTGCCGGCCCTGTGGCGCTTGTCCGCCGCAGGGGAGCCCGACGGCACCTTCGGCCTAGGCGACGACAACCTGTTCGCGCCGGGCAACCCCCAGTCCGCGGTCGGTGTCTGGGCCCCGGCGGCGTCGCTCGCCGAGGCTTCCACGGCGCCCTTGGCCGGCAACTGCAATCTGTCCGACCTGGTCTTGACGCCGGCGGGCGCGGCGATCGCCCTGGGCTGGCGCTCCGCCGCACCGACGGATCTCGATGCCCTGTGGATGCGCTGGGACCAAGCCGGACGGCTGGCAACGGAGTTCAACCGGGTCGGCTTCCTGATCGACGACGGCGCGCTGCTGCCCCAGGGCAGCGAGCTGCCCGCCCGCCTGGCGCGGGCGCAAAGCGGCACGCTGACCAGCGTGGGCGCGGTCAGCGCCAACCTGGCGGGCCTGCCGGGCCTGTGGCCCGCGCTGTGGATCGACACCGATCCCGCGCGCGCCTTCTGAATGGCCAGTCGACGCTGGGTGGCACGTGGCGCAGCGACCCACGTTCCGCCCGCGAGCGGCAGCCTGCGCCCGCGCGCGGCGCACTCCGTGCGCGCCGCGGGAATCGTGCGCTGCGCAGCATTGGGCCCCGCCCTGCCCAGCCCCTAGGCTTTGCGGATTCCTCCCTTCGAGGTCCATCCGCCCATGCACCGATCCCTCGCCCGCCCGTTTCTGCCCGGCCTTCGGCCCCTGCGCCTCGCCCTGCTCCCGGGGCTGACCCTGGCGCTGGTTTCCTCCGGCTGCGGCGGTGGCTTGACCGATGAGGTCACCCCGGGCGGATCGGTGGTCGCCCAGCTGACCGCCCCCACGGGCGAGGTGCGGGTCGACCTGCCCGGGCGGGTTTCCGTGTTGGTGCGCGCCTTCGGGCCCGGCGGCGTGCCGGTGGCCGGCTTGGAAGCGATCGACTTCGAGCTCTCGGAGAACGGCGTGGCCGTCTCCCCCACCGAGAGCCAGCAGCAGTTCCTGCCGCGCCCCAAGGCCTATCGCGCCTATTCGCACCTGCTGCTCGACCTGTCCTCCTCGATCGCCAGCAGCCCGGGGGCCTTGCAGGCCGAGATCGACGCGGCCAAGGCCTACGTGGACGTGGTCACCCAGGATCCGGCGGCCTTCGTGGCCATCTCCTGGTTCTTCGGCATCTCCGACATCGTCCCCGCCGAGGTCAGCCAGACCATCGGCGGATTCCCGGTGCTCGTGCCGCTCGGGTTCAGCAACGACAAGGCCCGGCTCTACGAGGCCCTCGACAACGCGACACAGGTCGAGGTCTTCGACGACTCGACGAATCTGTACGGCGCGGTGATCGCCGCCGCGGGCGTGCTGCAGGAGGCTGCGGCCGATGCGGTCGCCGCGGGCCAGATCGAATTCGTCTCCAAGGCCCTGGTGACCTTCACCGACGGCAGCCACAACGCCAACGGCCTGACCCTGGCCAGCGCCCAGGCGGCCCTGACCCAGGACATCGAGGCCTTCTCGATCGGCGTGGGCAACGAGATCAATCCGAACGCCCTCAAGACCTTGGGGCCCGATGGCAACGCCTTCGCCAACGACCTGTCCGGCCTGACGGCGGCCTTCCAGCAGATCGCCGGGAACCTCTCGAACGCCGCCAACAGCTACTACTTGGTCGGCTACATCAGCCCCAAGAACGATGGCTCGGGGCCCCAGGACCTCAGCATCCGCGTGGCCGAGATCCCCGGGGCCACGCCGGTCGAGCTCCAGTTCCAGACCGACTTCTTCAGCGCCGGCGGGGGCTTCGTTCCGGCGCTCGACACCGCCCAACTCGCGGGGCTCGCCCAGGTGGTCGACCTGGAGGTCTCCGCGGACGGCTCCTGGCGGGCCCTGGCGCGGCCGGCGAGCGGCGGCGGGTTCGCGCTGCTCGGCTTCGACGCGACGGGAGCCGCGCTGCCGGGCTTCGGCAGCGCCGGCCGCATCGACGTACCGGCCGCCCCGGAGTTCAGCTCGATCGAGCCCCTGGCCCTGGCGGTCGACGAGCCCAGCGGGGCCCTGTTCGTCGGCGGCCTGGCGACCCCGGCCGGCGGCGGGCCCGCGGGGGCGCAGCTCTGGCGGCGTTCCGCCGGCGGCAGCTTCCAGCGCCTGGCCCTGCCGCCCACGGGTCCCTTCGGAGACATCGAGCGCATCCAGGACCTGTGCATCGACGGCCAGGGACGGGTGCTGGTGGCCGCGATCGGCGGGCCGCCCAGCGGCGAGGCGCGGCGCAAGGTTTGCTATCGCGTGCGCAGCGACATGAGCCTCGACCCGGGCTTCGCCGGGGCGGGCACCTTCGTGCATATCACGACCCCCTCCGGCAGCGGCGACGCGGTCTACGGACTGGCCAGCGCGGCGTTGCTCGGCGGCCAGCGCACCTACCTGATCGGCGTGGGCTGGAATCCGGCGCGCGGCGCCTCGGATGCCCAGGTCGTGGCGCTGACCGAAAGCGGCGCCCTGGACGCGGGCTTCGCCTCCGGCGGGGTGCTGCGCAGCTTCGGCCCCTTCCACAGCGTCTCGAACGGCGCCCTGGGCTCGATGCGCCGCGGCGCGGTGGACAGCTTCGGCCGCCTGGTGATCGCGGGCATGCTGACCCCGCCGGGGTTGCCGGGCGCTGCCGCCCAGCCGACCCTGTGGCGCTGCTTGGAAAACGGCCAGCCGGATGCCTCGCTGGTGGGCGGGTCCTCGAACCCCTTCAAGGGCACCGGCCCGACGCCGGGGGTCGGCCTGGTGATGTTGGGCGGCGTGTTGACCGCCAGCCCGAGCCTGCTGTTCGGCCAGGGCGGCAGCGTGGCGGATGTGGAGCTCGGCCCCGGCGGTGCGATCCTGCTGGCCGGCACGCGCCCCAATCCCGAGGGTCACCTCGACGCCTGCTGGTGGCGCTTCTCCCAGGCCGGCCTGCTCTCCAACAGCTTCAACGGCACGGGCTTCTTCATCGAAGACGGCTCGTTCAGCGACAACGGCGTGGAGCAGCTGGGCTGCCTCGAGATCCATCCGGACGGGCGCTTGCTCTCCGGCGGCAGCTCGCGCAGCAGCCTGCAGAGCAACGACAGCCGTGCGCTGATCTACATCGACGCCGACCCGCGGCGGACTTTCTAGCGCTCGCTGAAGAGCGGCCCGCGGTGCTCGAAAGGCCCCGGGCGAGCGCTGCTCAGGCCGGCCGCCGGGCGGCGTCCAGGCCGGCCAGCTCCGCGGTCGCGAAGGCCGCCTGGAAGTTGAGCCCGCCGATCGGCCCCTGCAGATCCAGCAGCTCGCCGATCACATACAAGCCAGGGATGCCGTGGACGCGCAGCGTGCCCGGATCGAGGGCCTTGAGGGCCAGGCCGCCGGCGGTGACCTCGGCCTTGTCGTAGTCGAGCGTGCCATCCACCGGCAGCGGCCAACCCTTGAGCGTCTCCACCAGGGCGTGGCGCCTCGAGCGGTCGAGGGAGCCGACCCGGAACGGCAGCCCGCTCAGGCCGCAGCGCTCCGCCAGCAGCGCCTCCACGCGGCGCGGCAGGTCGAGCCCGAAGAGCTGATCGAGCCGCGGATTGCCGGATTGTCCGGCGGCCTCGATGCAGCGCTCGCGCAGGGCCTCGCGGCTCTGCTCTGGCAAGAAGTCGACCGCCAGGGACCAGCCTTCGAGCGGGCCTTCGCTCGCGGCGCGCGCCACGCGGGCGGAGAGGTCCATGGCGCCCGGTCCGGAGAGCCCCTGGTGGGTGAACAGCAGCGGCCGTCGACGCCGCTCGTAGGTCTGGCCGCCGGGGCCGCACAGGCGCACCTCGACCTCCGGCAACGCGATCCCGGTCAGGTCGCGCACCCAGGCGGCCGGCGAGCGCAGGGGCACCAGGGCCGGAACCGGCTCGACCAGCGGCAGCCGCAGGGCCCGCAGCCAGGCGTAGCCGTCCCCGGTGGTGCCGGTCTTCGGGTAGCTCTGCCCGCCGACCGCCAGGACCACGCGCGGCGCCCAGAGCCCGCTGCCATCGGCCAAGTAGAGGCCGAAGCCGTCGGCGCTGCGCTCGAGGCCCACGAGCGGCGCCGAGAGCCGGATCTGAGCCCCGGCCGCGCGCGCGGCCCGCTCCAGGGCGTCGCGCACGTCCTTGGCGTTGTGGCTGGCGGGAAAGACCTTTTCGAGCGGCGCCGTCTCCGTGGGCACGCCCCAGGCGTGGAAGCGCTCGCGCACCGCCTGCGGCGGCAGATTCCAAAATGCCGGCAGCAGGAAGCGCTCGCCGGTCTTGCCGAACAGGGCCGCCGCATCCCCGGCCTCCAGGGTGGTGGTCAGATTGCAGCGCGTGCCGCCGCTGGCCAGGATCTTGGTGCCCGTGCGCGGCGTCTTCTCGAGCAGCAGCACGCGGGCTCCCGCGCGCGCCGCCACCTCGGCGGCCCACAGGCCCGCCGCTCCGGCCCCGACCACCACCAGATCGGCGGGTCGTCCATCCACCTGGGCACGGGGCAACATGGGCTCAGCCCCCGGAGATGGCCTCGTCCTCCTCCCCCTCGCCACAGGCATCGCCCTCGGGCGCGCCCAGCTCGCCCATCGAGCGCGGATCGTCGCGCTGCTCGAGATACCCCTCCGGCAAGCTGACCTTCTGGGTCTGGGATCCCTTGGCGCGGTGCGCGCGCAAAGCGGTCACCGGGAAGGGCTCCGCGAGATCGAGCTGGCCCACCAATCGACGCAGCTCCTCCAGGCTCTCGAGGCGCACCAGTTCGCCCCGCACGGCGCTCGATCCGCGGAAGCCCTTCGTGTACCAGGAGGCCCACTTGCGCATCTGCCGCAGACCCTGGGCCTCGCCGAAAAACTCCACCAAGCGGCGCGCGTGGTCCAGCATCACCTCCAGGATCCGTCCGAGGTTCGGCGGCAGGTCCGGCTCCCGGCCATCGAAGACCTGGGCCAGTTCCTTGAACAGCCAGGGGCGGCCCAGGCAGCCGCGCCCGACGATCACGCCGCGGCAGCCGGTCTGACGCATCATGCGCAGGGCGTCCCAGCATTCCCAGATGTCGCCGTTGCCGAGCACCGGCACGCGCAAAGCGGCCGCCAGGGCGGCGATCGCGTCCCAATCGGCGCTCCCCGAGTAGAGCTGCGCCGCGGTGCGCGCGTGCAGCCCGACCGCCGCAACGCCCTCTTGCTCCGCCACCCGGCCGGCCTCCAGGAAGGTCGGCAAGCTCTCGTCGATGCCCTTGCGCATCTTGACCGTGAACGGCACGGACCCGGCGTTCTCGACCGCCGCGCGCACCAGCCGGGCCAAGAGCCGCGGCTTGAGCGGGATCGCGCTGCCGCCGCCGGCGCGCGTCACCTTGCGCACCGGGCAGCCCAGGTTCATGTCGAGGTGGTCGACGCGCTCCTCGGCCACCAGCCGCCGCACCATCTCGGCCACGTCGCGGGGCTCGCTGCTGTAAATCTGCAGCGAGCGCGGCTTTTCGTCGGGCCCGAAATAGGCCAGCTTGTGGGTCAGGCGGTTGCCCATCAGGAAACCGCGGGCGGTGATCATCTCGCTGACGTACAGCCCTGCGCCCTGGCTGCGGCACAGGGCTCGGAAGGGGTAATTCGTGACCCCGGCCATGGGCGCCAGCACGACCGGGGGCCAAACCCGCAGGGGGCCGATCTCGAGCGGCTGGAACTCCCCCGGACCGGCCACGGGAACCTGGCGGTTCTCCGGGCTCGCCAAACGGACGGTCAAGGCGGTCACCGCGGTCCCGCCTCCTCCAAGGCGCCCGGCGCCTTGGGTCCCTGGGACTCCACCGGGGTCACGAAACGCACCGGGAGCCCGGCGCCGCCGAAGTTGTCGACGCCGCCTTCGCTGGGGAGCACTTCGACCGCCTGGCGACCGGTGCCGCGCGAGATCCGCTCGGGCGCTCCGTCGGCGCGGTAGGCGAAGCGCATCCAGCCCTGCTGGTTGCGCACCCAGCGCGAACCGTCGGGCGCATCTTGGATCAGCCAGCGGTCGAGCACCGGTTCGAGCTGGTCGGCCAGCTCCAGCACCGTGATGCTGCCGGTCGTCGGCAACTGCCCGAGCACCAGCGCCGTGGCGACCGTGTCGGTCAGCGGCGAGAGCACCACGGCCACCGGCGACTCCTCGGTGACCTGCGTGGCGATCACCGAGCCGTTGTACTTGCGCTCGATGCGCAGTTGGCCGGCGACCACCGAGCCGCGCAGGATCAGCTCGTCCCCGCCGGTCAACAGCCGAAACGCGAAGTTGGTCAGGCGCCCGTCGACCAGCCGCTGGGCGCTCTCGAGCTGGCTCTCCGCCAGGTCCCCGGAGGGCGGCACGTACAGGCGCGTGACCACATCGAGGTTCACGCCCTCGCTCTGCAGCACGGCGAAGCGCTCGCCGGACAGGCGCTTGCCGAGGTAGCGCGTCTCGACCTGGCCCACGAGCAGCGGCTCCCCGGGGGGCAGCTCCAGCGCGGGCAGCACCAGGGGCTGGCGATCGCGCTCGCGCTCGGCGCGCCTGCGCGCGCGCAGCTCGTCGAGGCCCTGCGCGAGCGCAGCGCGCGACAGCGCCCGGCCCCGCACGATCACCCAGGCCGGATCGCGCAGCGTCGCCAGGCCCTGGCGCGGGTCGCCATCCAGCAGCAGCAGGTCCGCCACCATGCCGGGCGCGATCCGGCCGCGCTCCTCGCCCTGCCCCACCAAGCGGGCCGCGCCGCGCGTGGCCAAGGCCAGCACCTGCTCGGGCGGGATGCCGGCGCGCACCCAGTCGTCGAGTTCGTCGAGCAGCGCGCGTCCGGGCAGGTTCCAAGCCAGGGGAGCGCCGGACCCCGGCAGCAGCTCGACGCCGGCCCCGTGCAGGCTCTTCAGCAGCTCGAGGCGCTTTTGGTCGACCCGCTTGCCGGTCTCGAGGAAGCGCTCGTCGAAACGCGGCTCGCGCAGGCCCCATTCGGACATCCACTCGACCTCGTAGAAGGAATCCAGCAGCTCGAATTCGGGGCTCTGGGGGTCGCCGCGCTGCATGCGCCGCCGGGCTTCGCCGGCCACCGGCACGACCGCCAGACCGCGCTCGCGCAAGAGCTCGATTCCCGAAGCGAAGGCCGGGCCCTGCACGAAGCTCCATTGCACGTCTTTGGGCAGGAGCACGTCCAGGCCCGAGACCCCGCGCCAACCGATCAGCTGACCGAGGCTGGCCCCGCGCGGCGGCAAGCCCCAGATCTCGCGCTCCTGCTCCTTGGCCAGGCGCGCCAGCGCCGGCAGCAGTTCGGGCTTGAAATTCGGCTGGATCGAGAGGAAATCGACCTTGTAGGCCTGCGCCAGCTGCACGATCGCATCGCGCAGCTTGTCCTCGCTGTCGACCGCCACGGCGGCAGCGCTGAGCGGCGGATCGCCGTCCAGGACCGCCCCGGCGGTCAACAGCGCCGGCCCGGGCACCCGATCGCGAAAGCTGGCTTCGCGCAGCGTGGCCACCTGACCCGCGTCCCCGCCCATGTCGCGCACCAGGGTCACCCCCGCGGCCAGGTAGAGCAGGTCGTGGGCCGGGTCGAAATTGACCAGCCCGTCGATCAGGCCGGGCACCAGGTGCTTGCCGGAGCCGTCGATGCGCTCGACCTGCTCCGACAGCGTGCCCTCGGCCACGCGGCCCTGGATGCGCTCGCCCAGGATCAGCACGGTGCCGACCTCGGGGGCCTGGCCCGGCTCCTCGGAGTGGATCGTGGCCCCCACGATCGCCAGGGCTCGGGGCTTCTCCGGCCGGGCCGGCGGCTGGTTGGGGACCGGGATCTGGGCCCCGACCGGGGCCAGCAGCAGGCTGCCGAACAGGGCAAGCAGGAGTCTCTGGGGCGGCGGGCGCATCACGGCGAGCATACGGCCCGCAAGCGCCGCCCGCGTGGGATCGGGGGCCCCGCGCCGGCCGGGGGCGGGCCGGCCCCCCGAGGACAGGCGCAGGTGCCGCCTCGGGCCATGTCCGAGCCGAGCGCCTGCCGCGCCTGTCAGGAGCCCGGAGGGCGGGCGGGGTCGTCGGCCCTGCGGCCCCCCGCCGGCTCGTCTCCGTCGCCGTGCAGCATGCGGTGCGCGGGGGTCTCCAGGTCGTCCAGCTGGCCGCTGCGCACCGCCCAGACGAACAACCCCACGAACACGGCCACCACCAGCAGCGCGATCGTCAGCACCAGCGACAGCAAGCCCATAGAAACCGCGCCTCGGGGCGGGGCGAGCAGTGTAGCGCGCGCGGCGGCGCGGCGGCGCGGATCGACCGCTCGCTCCGGGCTGGTCCACGCGAAGCGGGCGGCCGCTGGATCTCCGACTCAGGAACCGCCGGCGGCGCTGGACGCGACCGCGCCGCGCGGCTCGCTGGCTGCCTGCGGGGCCGGCGCGGAGCCCGCCGCGGCCCGCGGCTCGACCGGGGGCCAGGCGGCTGCGGGCGCGGCGAAGG
>JBIKLM010000443.1:0-3631 GCA_044359835.1 Planctomycetota bacterium | reverse complement strand
CGAAGCCCCCCCACCGCGCCGGGGGGCTCGCCGCCCAGGCTCCATCCAACCGACTGCCTGCCCCGGGCCACCCGCGGCGGGCAGCTCGCTTTTTTGGGCTCATTCGCTCGCCTATGGGCCACGAAACAGCGCGCGCCCCGGACCTTGCTGCGCGCGTGCGGGGCAAGACCCTCCCGCGACTATCCGTCCGCCCCCTGCCCGCAGGGCCCGCTGGAGGTCCAGAGCCGGGAGCGCAGACGGCACGCTTCGAGCGTCTCCACGGATTCGGCCTCGATTTGCTTCGCGTCCCCAGGACTCTCACGAATCGCGAGCGGCAGCCGCACCGAAGCTCCTGAGACTTCCCCGGATTCCCCGCCGGCGTGGCCGCCGCAGGCGGCCACAAAAAAACGCACAGCGTCCGGCTCGGGCTTCATCCGAGCCGGACGCTGTGCTGCGGCCTCACTTCGCGTCGCCCTTGTTCTTGAAGAAGTTCGCGAAGGGGTTGTTGGCCGGCGCGTCCTTGGGCTTGTCCGACTGACGGTAGGCGCGGATGTCCTCGTCCTCGCCGGGGGCGCGGCGATCGCCGCGCGGGCGATCCCCGAAGCCGCCGCGCCCGGGGCCGCGTCCGCCGCCGCCGGGACCGCCCGGGCCGCCGGGGCCCCCCGGACCGCCGCGGCGCGGCCGACGTCCACCGCCCGCGCCCTCGTCGCTGCCCGGCATGCCGTCGCGGCGCGCATGGGCGACCCGTTCGAGGCGCTTCGGTTCGGGCCAGGCCTGCTGCGGCCCCCCGTCCTGACGGGGACCGCGGGGCCCGCCGCTGCGGCGACCACGGAAGCCGCTGCGCTGGCCCTCGCCGGCTCCGGAGCCTTCGCCGCCGCCCTGCGGCTCACCGCCGCCCTCAGCGCGGCCTTCGCCGCCCTCGCCCTCTTCACGGCGCGGCCCGCGGCGCTGGAAGCCGCGCTCGTCGCGGCCGGGGCGCTCGCGCTCGGGCACGCCCTTGGCGGTCACGAGCAGGCGCGGCCCCTTGGCCTCGCTCAGCTTGAGGCGCAGGATCTGGCCGACCGAGAGGTGCTCACGGGCGTCGCGCACGTAGCGCTCGCCGATCTCGGAGACGTGCAGCAGCGCCTCGCGCTCGAGGCCCAAGTCGATGAAGGCCCCGTAGTTCGCCACCGAGGTGACGATGCCCTCGTAGACGGCCTGCTTGTCGAGCTCCTCGACATTGGCGTCCGCGGCCAGCAGCACCGGCAGGTGCAGGCGCGAGCGCGGATCGCGGCCGGGGTGCGAGAATTCGCGCTGCAGGTCGCGCCAGGTGTATTCGTCGACGTCGAAGTCGATGCGCCGCAGGCCCTTGGTGGCTCCGAAACGGCCGTAGACCGAGTGGAACGGCTGGCCGGTCGCCTCCAGGATGCGGCGCGCCAGGGGGTAGAGCAGCGGATGGATCGCGGAGCGGTCCAGGGGCTCGCCGCTCGACGAGAAGCGCAGGAAGGCGACCGCGTTGTGGTAGCGCACATCATCGAGGATGCCGCTCTGGCGCAGGCTCTCCCGATCGTGGATGCGGCCCTCGCCGCGGGCGCTGACCAGGCGTTCGGCCAGTTCGATGTCGAGACCGGGCACGTGTGACAGGAGCCGCGCCGAGGCGCTCTCGAACCAGCAGCCGACCTGGGCCAGCACCGAGCGCAGGGTCTGCTCGAGCAACCGCCGGAGCTCGGCCTTGCCGATCAGGCTCTGCTCCAGGCCGCCGACCAGCAGGCGCGGCTCGACCTTGACCAGCTCGGACAGCGGGTCCTGCAGCCGGCGAGCCAGGCTGATGGCGGCGCGGGCCTGCATGCTGCGGCCGTCGAACTCGATGCGGCCGAGCTCGCCGTTGGCGTAGGCGGACAGGCCCGCGGCGTTGACCACGGTCACGGCCACGCCGGCGTTCAAAGTCGCCACCGCGCGCCGCGCGGCCAACAGGGCCGGGCGCGTGCCCTTCTCGTTGGCGAAGGCGATCCACTGCACGTTGTGAGCGCGCAGCGCGTTGCCCAGCGCCTCGGCCAGGGCGAAGGCATCCAGGCCGCTGGCCTCGATGCGCACCTCGGCCTCGATCGGCCGGCCCTGCTCGTCCACCGCCGCGAGGGTCCAATTGCCCTTGGCGTCCACGTCCACGCCGGCGGCCCGCCGGGGGCCCAGGCAGGGGGCCAGCAGGGCTTGGCGCAGGGCGCCCGCCAGGAAGCGCGCGGCTTCCTCCTCGGCGCGGTGCTTGAGCTCGGTGCGCAGCTCCTCGCCCAAAGTCGGCAGCAGGCGCCGGAAATAGGCCCGGCTGGCGACCTCGCTGAGCACCGGCTCGAAAGCCGGTTGGGTGTGCCGGCCGAGCCGCTCGCGCACGCGGGCCAGGGCGCTGGACGGCTCGAGCTCGAAGCTGAGGCCGACGGCCCGGTCGCGTTGCCCGGCGCGCAGGGCGATCAGGCGCGGACCGGCCAGGGTGCGCAGAGGTAGGGGCGCCTTGAAGTAGGCCTTGTAGCGGCCCTGGCGTTCCTCGTTGTTGCCGGGGGACACGTTGACGCGGCCGTGCTTGCGCAGCAGGTTGCGCAGCTGCGAGCGCAGCCCGGGATTGCGGCCCAGGCGGTCGGAGAGCACGCGCATGGCCCCGTCGAGGGCCTGGGTTTCGGTGTGGATCTCGCGGTCGGGCAGCACGTATTCGGCGCACACCCGCGCCAGCTCGGCGGTCAGCACCACGCCCTGGTCGTGGCGCTCGTCGCGCTTGGCCTGGCCGGCGGAGCCGGCCTCGCCCGCCGAGGATTCGGTCCCAGCCGCCGCTTCGGCCCCTTCGCCGCCCTCGGCCGTGCCCGGCGCCGATTCCGCCGCGCTGGCCTCGTGGGCCAAGGCATCCAGGTCGGCCTGCTGGGCTTCGCCCTCGCCGCCGTGGACATCGTTGGGGGCCGAGAGGCTCTCGACGCCCGCCAGCCCCTCGTGGACCGTGGCCAGGTTGGGCGCCTCGCCGACTTCGACCGTGGCCGCCAGCGCCTCGGCCTCGCCGCCCGCAGCTACCGGCTCCCCGGCTTCGCCCGCGACCGCCTCGGAGCGCTTGACCGGCTCGGTGAAGCGATCCGCCAAGGCCCCCAGGCCGCGCGCCAGGGCCCATTCGACCTCGACCTCCGCCTTGCGCAGGGGCAGCAGCAGGTCGTCGAGCTCGGCGCGTTCGACGGTGTGGCGCGCGCGCTCGATCCACTGGGGCGGGATGTCCGTGGCCGCTTCCAGCTGAACCAGCACGTTCTTGCGGCGGCGGTCCAGCTCGCCGAGCTCCTCGGCCCGCTCGGCGATCCGGCGCACCATGCTCTCGGAGAGCGCGCCGGTCTCCGCGCGATGGAAGCGCCCGATGACCTCGGGCGCGTAGCCCCTGGCCACCAGGCCCAGGGCCGCCTCGATCGAGGCGACGGGCGCCGAAAACTCCTTGGCCAGGACTTCGTTCAGGGCAGGGGCGGTCACGGGGATTCTCGCGGCGTGGGAGCCTGGCACCGGGGAGTTCCCGGGGCCGGAGCCGGTCGCGCGGATCGAGCCGTGCGGCGGCTGGGGGGACGTGGAGGGGGGATCGCTTCCCGAGAGAGGGCGTCCCCCAGGCACCACCCGAGGGTGGGACGCAGGGACGCTGGACGGGCTGTGGGCAGGATTTGTT
>JBIKLM010000442.1:0-3635 GCA_044359835.1 Planctomycetota bacterium | reverse complement strand
CTCTCCGATCCGCAGATCGAGCAGCTCGTGCAGGCCAAGGTCCGCGAGGCCCTGGCGAGCCTGGCGGTCGGGCAAGGAGCCGGCCAGGGCTGAGCCCTAGCCGCGGAGTATCGCCATGCTGGACCGCTTGCTCGAGCGACTGCCGCCCGGCTACCGGGAATTCTTGGAGGGCGCCGTACAGATCTGGCTGGACGGCGGCTGGGCCATGATCCCCATTGCGGTCATCGGCCTGGTCATGTTCGGAATGGGCGGGCACGTCTGGCTCGAGCTCTCGGGCAAGGGCCACACGCGCGTCCCCGAGCGCGACTGGCGACGCTGGATCGACCGCCCCAAGGAGCGGCAGGGCACCATCGGCAGCCTGCTCGATCGAGTCGAAGGCGGGGCCTCGCTGAGCGAGACCACCGAACTCTTCGGTCAGGTGCGTGCGTCGGAGTCCGCCCCGATCGAACGCGACCTGCTGATCATCAAGATCTGCTCCAGCGCAGCCCCCCTGGTCGGCCTGCTCGGCACGGTCACCGGCATGCTCACGACCTTCGGCGCCCTGGCCAGCGGCTCCGGCGGCGAGAAGGCCATGGGGATGATCGCGGCGGGCATCAGCGAAGCCCTGATCACCACCGAGACCGGCCTGGTCATCGCCCTGCCCGGTGTGCTGATGCATTACCTGCTCTCGCGCCAGCACGAGAGCTACAAGGCCTTCCTGGCCCACGTAGAGAACGTCTCGATCCAGTGCCAACACCGTCGCCTCTTGGCCGCCATCGCTCCGGCCTGAGCCAACTTCAAAGCCCGGGAACAACAGCATGTCACGCTTCGGCTCCAACAGCGACGAGGATGATTCCGGCGCCGGTATCGACCTGTCGCCCCTGATCGACTGCGTCTTCATCCTCCTGATCTTCTTCATCGTCACTACGACTTTCGTCGAGGAGACCGGAGTCGAGGTCGACAAGCCCCAGGCCACCTCGGCCACCAACCTGGAGAAGACCAGCATCCTGATCGCGGTGACCGCCGAAGGCCAGGTGGTCTACGGGGGCCAGGAGATTTCCTTGGCCGGCATCCGCCCGCTGGTCCAGCGTTTCGTCCAGAAGGATCCGGCGACCCCGGTGATCATCCAGGCGGACAAGGCCTCGCAATCGGGCACGCTGGTGCGGGTGATCGACGAGGCCAAGCTGGGCGGCGCCCAGAAGGTCAGCCTCTCGACCGCCAAGGTGCAAGGGTAGGTGCTCGGTGAGAGCAAAGAAGCCCCATCGCTGGCTGGCGCGCCTCGGCCGACAGGCCCTGGTTCTATTGATCGGAGTTGTGCTGACGTTGGGCGCGTTCCTGCTCCTGCCGGTGATCCAGTCGATCAACCAGCCCTTCGGGGGTGTCACCCTGATCCGGACCGCCGAGGTGCAGACGCTCAAGGCGCCGCCCGAGGTCGAGGAGCCCGAAGAGCAGGAGCAGGAGGAGGAGGAGCCGCCGCCGGAGCTCGCCGACCAATCCCAGCCCCTGGACCTGGCCCAGCTCGAGCTGGCGCTGAGCGCCGGCTTCGGCGATGGAGTGGGCGGCGGCGACTTCGCCGTGCGCCTCAGCACCGGTCCGGGAGCCATGGGGCCGGCGGACGCCTTCGAGGGTTTCGGGGACATGGATCAGAAGGCCAGGCCGACCCTTCAGGTGCAGCCCAACATCACCGAGAAGATGCGCAAGAAGGGTCGCGGGCGGGTCACCGTCGTGTTCATGGTCAACGAACGCGGTCGTGTGGATGCCCCGCGCATCGAGTCCTCCTCCGACCCCGTCTTCAACGAAGCAGCCCTGGCGGCCATCAAGCAATGGCGCTTCGATCCTGCACAGCGGCGCGGCAAGCCGGTCCGCTCCCCCAACCGTCAGATGTTCTCGTTCTGACCCCGCACTCCCCGGGTCCGCGCGCACACTCCCGTTCCCCAGGCCAAGTCATGAGCCGTCCGTCCGTCACGATCCTGCTGAGCACCCTGCTGGCCGCTTGCGCTGCGGGGCGCGGCCCCATCGGCACCACGCAAGACAGCGCCGACGCGCCTGCGGCGTCCCAAACCGCGCAGGTCGAGCCCGGCGTGCAGTCCGCCGACGGCCAACCTGCGGCGGTCTCGGACGGCCGGGCGCCGGCGCCCCAGGCGGTCGAGGCCTCGGCGCCCGCCCTGGCGGCCGGTTCCGACGCTGCGGCGAAGCCCGGCGCCGCCGCGGAGACGCCCTCTGCGCCGCCCCAAGCACAGGCCGCGAGCCCGCTCGCTGCGGCCCAGACCGCGGAAGCTTCGCGCCGGCTCGCCGCCGAAGAGCTGAGCCTGTGGAATGACCCGGTCTTCAAGCGGCGCTTCACCGAAAGCTACCTCTCGGACACGACCATCGAGCCGACGCCCACGGACGAGGAGATCATCGTCCTGGCCGAGGTCAGCGAGCTGCTCGGCGCCGATCGCCAAGACAAGGCGCTTGCGCTGCTGCAGAAGCGCCGCAACAAGGAGTGCAGCGCTGTCATCGACTGCTATGTGGCCAATCTCGAGCTGCAACAAGAGCGGCTCGACGAGGCCATCGCCTGTTATCAGGTCGCGGTCGAGAAGTTCCCCAAGTTCCGGCGCGCCTGGAGCAACCTGTCCTTGGCGCACATCCGTCGTGGGGACTACGCCGACGGCGCCCGCGCCGTCGTACGCACCATCGAACTGGGCGGCGGAACCGCCACCCTTTACGGTTTGCTCGGTGTCTGCCACATGCAGACGGAGCATTTCGTCGCTGCGGAATCCGCCTACCGGATGGCCAATCTCCTGGAACCGGGCAACCCGGACTGGGAGGTCGGCATGGCGAGCGCCTTCTTCAAGCAGCAGCGTTATCCCGAAGCGATCGCGCTGTTCGGTGGCATGCTGCAGCGGCGCCCCGACGATGCGAACCTGTGGCTGAGCCAAGCCAAGGCCTACCTCGGCATGCAACAACCGCTCAAGGCCGCCGAGAACTTCGAGGTGGTCAAATCCCTCGGGGCGGCGACCGTGGAGACCCTGAATCTGCTGGGCAACATCTACATCAACGACGGCATCACCGAGCTCGGCGCCGACGCGTTCCTGGAGGCCCTGGCGCAAGACCAGGGGAAGGTTGCGGGTCCGGCGTTGACGGCGGCCAAGTCCCTGCTGTTGCGCTACGACGCGGTCGAAGATGCGGATCGGGTGCTGGCCGCCGTGGATCCGGCGGTGCTCGACACGGCTCAGCAAAAGGAACGGCTGAATCTCCTGGCCCGACTTTCGATCGCCAAGGATCCGAACAATCTCGAGAGCCTCGAGGTGCTGGCGGAACTGGTCGCCCTGGACCCGCTCGATGGGGACGCCCTGATCCGCATGGCGCGCAGCTATGGCGCCCGCGGCGAGGTCGAGCAGGCGCTGTTCCACTTCCAACGCGCCAGCGGGATCGAAGGCTTTGAAGAGCGCGCCAAGCTTGCCCAAGGGCAGTTCTTGGTCAATCAGCAGCGTTTCCCCGAGGCCTTGCCGCTGCTGCGGCGCGCCCTGGATCTGCGCAAGGAGCGTAACGAAGCCGGCCTGACCCGCAAGGAACCGACCGAATCGCTGGAGGCCATGATCCAGTACGTCGAGCGCAAGACCCAGACGCGCTCGGCGGGTTGAACGCTGCTCCATCCGCTGGGTCCGGCCTCC
>JBIKLM010000441.1:0-3646 GCA_044359835.1 Planctomycetota bacterium | reverse complement strand
GCGCCGGGCAGGGGAGCTTGGCTCAGGGGCGGCGGCGGCGCTCGGCGCGCCAGGCCGCTTCGGGGCCCCATTCGTCGGGGTACAGCGCGCGGCGTTCGCGGCGCGGCTTGAGGAACGGCCAGCACAGCGCCAGGCCGGCCAGGAATCCGCCCACGTGGGCCCAATAGGCCACGCCGCCGACGGTCTCGCCGCCGAGCAGCGCCTGACCGAAGCCCGAGAGGTATTGGAGCAGGAACCAGCCCCCCAGGAAGACCAGGGCGCTGACCTGGAAGAACAGCGGATAAAACAAGATCGGCACCAGCACGATCACGCGCGAGCGCGGGAACAGCGGCAGGTAGGCGCCCATCACGCCCGCCACGGCCCCCGAGGCGCCGATGGTCGGCACGGGCGATTGTGGCGCGCTCCAGAAATGCACCAGTCCGGCGAGCAGCCCGCAGCACAGGTAGAAGGCCAGGAAGCGCTTCGAGCCCATGCGGTCCTCGACGTTGTCGCCGAACAGGTACAGCATCCACAGGTTGCCGAGCAGGTGCAGCCAGCTGCCGTGCAGGAACTGGCTCGTCAGCAGGGGCAGGGCCGCCCAGGGCGCGTAGCCGGGCGCTTCGAGCGCCAGGGACAGGCGTGCCGGCACCAGCCCGAGCCCCTGGACCCAGGCGTGCAGGCTGGGCTCGTCCAGGCGCCCCTGCAGCAGGAACAGCACCACGTTGACGCCGATCAGCCCATACACCGCCACCGGCGGGCGCCGGCTGGGCTCGGTGTCGTGGATCGGGATCATGGGCCGAGTCTAGCCCTCGGCCGCCGTGCCGCGCGGCGCCTAGAGACCGAAGTTCTGATGCACCCAGCGCGGGCGCGAATAATCCCAGTTGGCTTCGGCCATGGCGCTCACCAGCAGCGGGTAGATCTGTTCGATCGTGCGGCAATAGAGCGCGGGCAGCTCGAGCCGCGCGGCGTAGTCCTCGAGGGCGCGGCGCTCGTGGGCGAAGAGGCCCGCCGGGCCGGACTCGCGCACCAGGCCCCAGGCCCAGGCGATCGAGCGCCCGGCGGCCTGCTTGCGATCGTGCAGGATCAGGTTCAGCAGATCGAAGTAGGGCAGGTCGGCGTCCTCGGAGGAGCCCCAGTCGAGCAGCCCGAAGCAGCGCCCGCGCGGATCGGTCATCACGTGTTTGGCGCGCAGGTCGGCGTGGTAGAGCACCCGCGGGAAGGGCAGGCCCAGGAGGCGCTCCTGCGCCAGTCGGCCGAAGCCTTCGAGGGCCTGCCGCGTGCTGGCCACGGCCGCGCGGCGGGCGACCAGCTCGACGCGCGCCGCGATCAGGCGCTCGAACCCGGCCGGATCCAGGGGCGCGGCCGGTGCCACGCGCAGGGTCGCGAGCTGCTGCGCCAAGCGCGCATACAGCGGCCCGAGCACGCGCTCCTGGCCGGTGAACTGGGCTGCGGTGTGGCCCGGCAAGCGACGCTCGGCGGTCGCGTGGCCCAGGGGCCCTTGCTCCTCGTACAGCGGCGTGGGGATCGGGAAGTCCGGGAAGCGCGCGCGGATCTCGCGCAGGCGGGCGATGTGGCGCCGCGCCTGGACCTCCTGCTGGGGCGAGAGCGCCAGATGCAGGGTGAAGCGGCCGCGGGGATCGCGCGGATCGCCGCCCGGCAGGCAGGTCTGCAAAACCGCCGTGTTGCCGCGCGTGGCGATCAGCACGTCCAGCTCCGGCAGCGGTTCCCCGGCGGCCTCGGCCGCGCGCGCCAGCAGGCCGCGCCAGGCGGGCACGCCGGGCGCGGCGCCGGGCGCGCGCGCCAAGAGGGCAAACGACGGCGCCAGCCAGGGCACGGCGCCGGCCCGCTGGGCCAGGAGCTTGAGCCGGTTCTTGCGCTCCATGGGACCCACGGTCAGGCGCGGCCGGGGTCCATCGAGGGCCAGCAGGTGGCTCCAATCGTGGCTGTGCGGATAGAGCGCGAAGCTGCGCTCCGGGTCGAAGTGCGCCGAGCGCAGCCGGGAGAGGTGCCCGCGCAGGGAGGCTTCGCCCGCGCTCGGGCGCGCCAGGCGCGCGAGCAGCTCGCGCGGCGAGAGCAGGCGGAAATCCGCCCGCTGGCCCGAGGAGCGCTTGTAGGCCAGTCGGTTCTCGGCGGCGATCAGCAGCTCGCGGCGCGCCACGCGGGCCAGTTCGGCGAGGCTCGGCCCGCCCTCCAGCCCGAGCGGCGGCGCCGGGCTTTCGCGCACGATCAGATCGACGCTGTGGTCGCGCATCGGCAGGCGCTCGCCATCGAAGCACAGGGCCGCGACCGGGGCGGCCGGCCCGAGCAGCGCGCGCAGGGTGGCCAGGGCCGCGGAGGCGCGCAGCCGGCAGCGATCCGCCAGCCAGAGCCGATAGCCGGCGCGGCACAGGGCCAACGCGGCCCCCGAGCCGGCGTTGCCGATCAAAAGCGCCGTGCCCCCGGGGGTCAGCATCGGCAGGAAGCCGGCGCGCCCTTCGCGCAGCAGCATCATCCAGCGGCCGGCCGCCTCTGCATTCAGTTCGAGCAGGGTCGCTTCGAGCGCGGACTGGGCCCCATCGACGGCGCAGCGCGCGGCGAAGCGCCCCCAGGCCGCGGGCCCGATCGGCCCCGCGCAATCGCTCGCCGGGAGCGGGCAGCCCCGCGGGCAGCGCGGCGCGCTCGGGTCGGGCCTCACGCGCCACCGCCTCTCGGCGCCGGCCGCCTGGCGCTCGCGATCAGCAGAGCGCCGGGCAGGAGCAGCACCAGCCCATAGCGCCAGGTCACCCCGCTGAGCCCGCAGGCGAGCGCGGCGCCGAGCATCAGGGCGGGCTCGCGCCAGCGGCTCTCTGGCCGCTCGGTCTGGGTCCGCGCCGCGGATCGGCCGGTCATCCCAGGGAGCCCGAGCAGAGCCGCAAAGAGCCCGAAGGCCGGCCAGAGCAGCAGCAGGGACTCCTGCGACGCAAGCGCCGCGTCTTGTCCGAACCGCAGGCCGACCTCGGCCCACTCTGCGAGCGCCGCGAGCCCGAGGCTCGCCCCGAACACCGCGGCCGCCGCGATGCGGCTCGGCCCCGTGCTCAAGGCCACCCACAGCGCCAGCCAGAGCCCGACCGGCCAGGTCGGCCCGCCGGCCAGCACCACCAACGCTCCCGCCAGCGCCAGACAGCGTCGATCGGCGCGGCGCAGCCAGCCGACCGAGAGCAGCGGCACAAAGGTCAGCGCCCCGGGGGGCGTTCCGATCAGGGCGACAGGCGCCAGGAGTCCGAGCCCCAGCGCCCGCTGCCGCGGGCTGCATCCCGCGTGGCACAAGCACAGGTCCAGCAGCCCGGCTGCCGTCCAGAGACCGAGCAGTTGCCCCGGGTGCACGATGCAGCGCTCGAGACCGGCCAGCAGCAGCGCCAGGGGCAGCAGCCCGGCCAGGGCCCAATCCAACGGGCCGAAGGACGCTTGGAACGGCGCGTGGCGCGGCACCATGGCGCGCGGACCGAAAACCCGCGGCCAGGCCCAGACCAAGAGCGCCAGGCCCAGGGCGACCCAGAGCGGGAAGGGCTCGAGCAGGGCCCCCAGGGCCAAGCTGGCGGCGCTGGTGTGCAGCCAGCGCAGCGTGCCCGGTTCGGGCGGCGACCCGGGCGGCAGCAGGGCCAGCAGCGCCCGGCCGCCCAGGGCCAGCAGCGGCCATTCGAGCAGCGCG
>JBIKLM010000071.1:0-12973 GCA_044359835.1 Planctomycetota bacterium | reverse complement strand
CTGGGCCTCCTCCATCTCGCGCTTCTGGCCGGCCAGCTCGACCGTCACGCCGTCCGGCACGGTCAGGTCGGACAGCGCGGTCTGGATGCCGCGCGTCAGGCCGCCCAGGTCGAGACCCTGGGAGCGGGCTTCCAGCACGATCGCGCGGGAATTGCCCGCCCGCCGGATCTCGGCCGGGCCTTCGACCAGCTCGACCGAAGCCACGGCGCGCAGAGGCAACTCCTGGCCGCGCTGCTTGTCGACCGCCAGGTCGAGCACGTCCTCGAGCGTCTGCAGGGAGGCTTCGTCGGCTTGCACGCGCAGGTCGATGCGCTCGTCCCCGCGGCTGAGGCGCGTGGGCACGTCGCCCAGCACGGCGCTGCGCACCTGGGCCGTGATGCTGGCCAGATCGAGCCCGTATTCGAGGGTCTTCTCGCGGTCGAAACGCAGCGCCAGCTCGGGCTGCCCCGGGCGCAGGGAGCTCTTGAGGTCGGTCAGGCCCGGCAGCCCCGTCAGGCGCGCTTCCACGCGCCCGGCGACCTCGGCCAGCTGGGCCAGGTCGTGGCCGCGCACTTCGATCGAGATGGGCGCCTCCAAGGCGAACGGCGTCGGCCGGCGGATTTCCACCGAGCGCACCGCCGGGTGTTCGCCGAGCAGGTCGCGCACGCGCTCCGCCAGCAGCTCTTCGCCGGCCGCATCGCGCTGGCCAGCGGCCATGCGCACGGTCAGGCGCCCGGTGTGCGAGCCCTCCACGTCCCGCGAGAGGGTCTCGGTCTCGACGCCGGCGTTCAGGGCCGTCGCCGCCACGCCCGGCAGGGCGCGCACGCGGGCCTCGAGGCCGCTCAGCACGCGGTCGGTGTTGTCGAGCGGCGAGCCCACGAACAGCTGCACGAAGGCGGTGAACTCGCCCTGATGGATCTCCGGCAACAGCTCGACGCCCAGGCTGGCGACGCGCCGCTGGCTGACGAAAGAAAGCACCGCGGCCAGGCCGAGCAGCAGCAGCGGCGCCGCCAGGGTCGCGCGCAGCAGCCGCGGATAGACCCGCTCCAGGCCGTTCCAAACGAACTCGAAGGCCGCCGCCAGGGGGCGCAGCAGCAGGCCCAGCAGGCTCAGCAGGCCACGCAGCAGCCCGAGCAACCCGACCAGGGGCGCGGCGACGCCCCAGGCCAGCAGGCCGCCGAGGTTCTGGAGGATCGCCTGCTTGCGGGTCTGCCCCGGGCGCTCGGGCCACAGGGCCGCCGGGCGGCCGGCGAGCGGCGCCAGGCGGCGCGAGGCCAGCATGGGGATGTAGAGCAGCGCCACCAGCAGCGAGACCGACAGCGCCGACACCACGGTCAGGGCCTGGTCGCCGAAGATCTGCCCGGCGACGCCGGTCACGAACACGATCGGGGCGAAAACCGCCACCGTGGTCAGGGTCGAGGCCACCACGGCCCCGGCCACCTCGCGCGTGCCGCGGATCGCCGCGTCGATCGGCGGGTCGCCTTCCTCGCGGCAGCGCGTGATCGATTCGAGCACCACGATGGCGTTGTCGACCAGCATGCCCACGCCCAGGGCCAGGCCGCCCAGGGACATGATGTTGAGGCTGACCCCGCCGAGGTACATGCAGGCGAAGGTCACGATCACCGAGATCGGGATCGCCAGGGCGATGATCACCGTCGGCGCCAGGCGCCGCAGGAACAGCAGGATCACGGCGATGGCCAGCAGCGAGCCCGTCACGGCCGAGCTCTTGACGTCGGCGATCGAGTCCTCGATGAACACCGACTGGTCCGAGAGCAGCGCCAGGGCGCCGTCGCGGCGCAGATCGTGGGCCAGGAAGTTGGTCTGCTGGCGGGCTTCGAAGGACTCCGCCGACTGATCGGGCTGTTCCGCCAGGCGCTTGGCGGCGGCCTGCTGCTCGGCCGTGCCGAACAGCTTGTTGCGCACGCGCTCAGCCAGCTCGACGATGTTGCTGCCGGCCTCGCGATAGATCGCCAGCTCGACGGCCTCTTGCCCGTCGATGCGCGAGACCACCTCGCGGCGCTTGTATCCGGCTTCGACGCTGCCCACGTCGCCCAGCCGCACCGTGGCGCCGCCGCGCCGCACCAGGGCCAGCTCGCGCACCTCGCCCAGGTCCTGGAACTCGTTGACCGTGCGTACGATGTATTCGGTCGAGCCCTCGCGCAGGCTGCCGCCCGAGGCGTTGATGTTCTCGGCCGCCAGACGCGCGCCCACCTCGGCCAGGTCGAGCTTTTGCGCGGCCAGCTTGGCCGGATCGAGGCGCACGCGGATCTCCTCTTCCAGGCCCCCGCGCACGTCGACCGCGGCGACCCCTTCGAGGGCCTCGAGCTCGCGCTCCAACCGGTTTTCCGCCAGCCAGCGCAACCCGATCAGGTCCTGCTCGGGATCCACGCCGCCGCGGCCGGGCGGCAGGGTCAGGCCCACGCGCAGGATCGGGTCCAGGCTCGGGTCGTAGCGCAGGATCAGCGGGCGCTCCGCACCGTTCGGCAGGAACACGCCGTCGAGCTTTTCGCGCACGTCCTGCACCGCGAAGGCCATCTCCGTGTTCCAGGCGAACTCCAGGGCCACGTCGCTGACGCCTGCGCGGCTGGTCGAGCTCTGGCGCACCAGGCCCGGCAGGGTGCTGAGCGCCTCCTGCACGCGCGTCGAGATGCGCTGCTCCACGTCCTCGGGCGCCGATCCCGGCCAGGAGGTGCGCACGGTCAGGGACGGATAGCTGATGTCCGGCAGCAGGTCCTGCTCGAGCTTCGACAGCGACACCAGCCCGAACACGGTCAGGCTGAGCTGCAGCATGGTCATGGCCACCGGCCGTCCGGTGACCAGGCCGAGCAGCCCCGAGCGCGGCTTTGCCTGGGCTTGGCTCATCGGGGAGCCCCGCTCGACGAGGCGCCGTCCGCGGCCTGTCCGGCCCCCGCTTGGGCCTCCGCGGGCGCTGCGCCGCCCGCGCCCGAGCCGGCCCCTGCAGCCGGCGATTGGGCCTGGTCTGCGCCGGGCGCGCCCGCCTCGGCGGCCTCGGCCGCGGAGCCGTTTTCTGCAGGCGTCTTCGGCTCCGCCGGCTCGCCGACGACGGCCCCCGGCGCCGCCGATCCCGCTTCGCTCGCGGAGGCCGGAGCGGCGACGCCTGCGCCCGCGGGCGCGGACGCCGCGTCGGCCCGCGCGGAGGCGTCCGCGGAGGCCAAGCGCGCGCCCTCGTCCTGCGGCTCGGCACGCCCGGCTTCCCCGTCGGCCGCGCGCTCTTCGAGCTCGCTGCCGACCTCCAGGTCGCGCGCCCCGACCACCACCACGCGCGCCCCGGCGACCAGGTGGCGCGCCTCCGCGGCGCTCGGGTCGAAGGCCGCGATCTCGACGCGCTCGAGGTCGCTCAGGCCCTCGCGCACATCCACGCGCACGGCCCGGCCTTCGACCGCCAGCACCACGTGGGCGCGCTCGCCCTCGCGCTCCACGGCGCGCTTCTTGACCACCAGGCAATCCGGCTTGCGCTCCGTCACCAGGCGGATGCGGAGCAGCATGCCCGGGGCCAGCCGGGCGGCGGCGTCGTCTGGCTTGCCGGCGGCTCCGCGCGCGCGCGGGTCGAGCCGCGCGGTGACCCGGAAGCTGCCCGAGGTCGGGTCGATGGTCGCCCCGACGCGCTCGACGCGGCCTTCGAAGACCTCGCCGGGCAGCGATTCGGTGCTGGCCGTCAGCTCCAGCGGCCCGCCGGACTGGAACAGGGCCCGTTCGACCTGGGGCCGGAAGAAGATCGCCCGCAGCAGGCTCGGATCGGTGATCACGAAGGCCGGTTGCGTGGCGTTGACGTTCTCGCCGATCTTGATCGTGCGCGAGGACACCAAGCCGTCGATGGGGGCCAGGATGCGCGTGTATTCGAGGGTCAGCTCGGCGCGGTCGCGGCTGGTCTTGGCGCGCTGCTCCGCCAGCCGCAGGGCCTGCTCGTCCAATTCGCTGCGGCGCTGCGCCAGCTTGGCTTGGTCGAGCTCGAGCAGGGCCCGATCGCGGGTCAGCCGCGAGGCCTCCAGGGCCTTCTCGGACACGGTGGCGACGCGCGCGTCGCCGCCGGAGAAGAGCTGCTCGTCCCGCGCCAGGTCGCGCTCCGCCTGGGCCAGGTTGGTCTCGGCCGTGCGCACCCGGCTCTTGGCCTCGTCGATCGCTACCCCGGCGGTCTGCAGGCGCTGGCTTGCCTCCGCCAGGGCGTTTTCGAGGTCCGCCAGGTTGAGGCTCGCCTCGCGATCGTCGAGGCGCGCCAACTCCTGGCCCGCGCGGACCAGGTCGCCCTCCTCGGCCAGCAGCGACACCAGCAGGCCCGGGGCGCGCGGCAGCACGGCCACCTCGCGATCGCTCTCCAGGACGCAGGTCGTCTCCAGCACCTTCTCCATGGTGGTGCTGATCACCGCCTCGGTGATCACCGACTTGGCCTGGCGCTCGCGCAGGCCGCCCTCCTCGCTCGCGCCCGGCTTTCCGGGGGCTTCGAAGCTGCACGCGCCCAACCAGAACAGGGGCCAGCCGGCCAGGAGCGCCGCCAGCAGGCGAGCGCGGGGGGTGGCCTGGGGCGCGCGGGGGGACGCGGGGCCCGGTCGGGCCAGGCGAGGGGCGGGGGTGTGCATGGGGAGGGAGGGGGCCACGGGGCCCGGCGCGGGGGACGGCGGGCTCGGGCGCGGCCGGGCGGAACGGGGGGCTGGCGGGGCCGGGGGAGGGGACCGGCGGGGGGGCCGGAGGCCGGCGGGGCCGAGCGGCGCTGGGCGGGCGCGGCGCAGGCGATCAACCGGGAGGAGAACCGGCAGGATACGGGCGCGGGCGGAGGCTATTGCCCGTTCCAGGCGGCGGGGAGGCCCCTGGCAGCTCCTATGCTGCGATCGATGAAGACGCCCGAAGCCGCCCTGGAGGAGATCCTGGGCCAGATCGAGCCCCTGGGCCAGGTCGAGGAGCTGCCCCTGGCCTTCGCCTCCGGCCGGATCCTGGCCGAAGCCCCGGTCAGCGACGTCGCCGTGCCGCCCTTTCGAAAGGCGATGATGGACGGATTCGCCTGCCGCAGCGCCGACCTGGCCAGCCTGCCGAGGACCGCGGAGGGCGTGCGCCTGGCCCTGGTGGGGGAGTCGCGGGCCGGCGCGCCCTTCGAGGGCCTGCTGCTGCCCGGCCAGGCGATCGAGATCTACACCGGGGCCGAGGTGCCGGAGGAGCTCGACCAGGTGGTGATGGTCGAGAGGAGCCTGCGCCAGGGCCAGCAGGTCGTCCTGGGGGTCCCGGCGCGGCCCGGGGAGCACATCCAGCCGGTGGCCGACATCCTGGCCGCCGGCGACCGGCCGATCCCCGCCGGCCAGCGCCTTGGGCCCGCCGACCTGGCGGTGCTGGCGGCCCTCGGCGCCCACCCGCTGCGGGTTTTCCGCGCCCCGCGGGTCGGCGTGCTGACCACCGGCGACGAGCTGGTGCCGCCCTGGGTCCAGCCCGGCCCCGGCCAGATCCGCGAGGGCAACACGCTCTACCTAGCGGCGCGGCTGCTGGACCTAGGAGTCGAGCTCTCGCGCGTCGGCATCGTCCCCGACGACCCCGAGATCCTCGAGCACGAGTTCCGCACCACCCTCGAGCAGTCGGACGCCCTGGTCACCACCGGCGGCGTCTCGATGGGCAAGTACGACCTGGTGGGCCAGACCTTCGAAAAGCTGGGCGTGCGCGCCCTGCTGCACAAGGTGGCCGTGAAGCCCGGCAAGCCGATCTGGTTCGGCATGCAGGGCCGCAAGCCGATCCTGGGCCTGCCCGGCAACCCGGTCTCGGCGCTGCTCGGCCTGGAGGCCTTCGTGCGCCCGGCCTTGGCCAAGCTCTCCGGCGCCCGGGACTTCGCCCCGCATTTAGGCCGCGGCGTCTGGCGCGGCCCCGCGCTCGAGCCCTACGACCGCCAACAAAACCTGCCCTGCCGCCTGCTCTCCGAACCGGACGGCCGCCTGGGCCTCGAGCCGATCCCCTGGAAGGGCTCCTCCGACATCCTCTCCGCCGCCCGCGCACAGGCCCTGGCCGTGATCGACGCCCAGGCCCCTTGCACCCCCGGCCAGGTCCTGCGCTTCCGCCCGCTGTGAAGCCGAACCCCCTCAGGGGGGGCCCGACGCCCGACGATCCGCGGCGGCGTTTTTTCGCAGCGAACGGGCTCTACCCACTTTCGAAGCGGGCCACTGCCCGGGTTCTCCAAACGGCCTCGATCCGCACTTGCAGCGGGGCCCCTGATCGTCGTCGGGGGCCCCGCCCCGCAGGCCCCTCGAAGCGGCCAGCCCCAGGGCATTCGAGCGGCACACAGATCGCTTCACCGCACCTGTGCGGGGGGTGGAGCCGGCCGGAGGGATCGGCGGCGGGGAGGGTGGGACGCCGGAGAACCAGGGCGCGGCCCAGCGATTCTCCGGGCGCCTAGACTCGATCCTGAAGCCTGGAAGCGGAATGCCTTGCGCTGGGCCCGATCCGTAACTCAGGCAGCCGGTTGGGCCATGGACCGTCGTCCTGCGGTCGCCTGGCCCTCACTCCTTCGCCTGGGGCGCAGGCGCGGGGCTGGACGGCAGGAAGGTCATGATCAGGTCGGTCTGCTGGATCACGTGCTTCCAATCGCCAGACTTGGGAGCGATGACGAACGTGCCGCTGCCGCTCTCGACCCGGAAGGCGGGCGGCAACGGCTCGGGCTGGTCTCCGGCGATCCGAACGTACGAAGAATTCAGCCACTCGAGTTGCTTGTCGAAGTGGGCTTCGAAGAGGGTGATCCGGCGCGGCTTGGCCTCTCCGGGGACGCCCCCGATCACTTCGCTCAGCAGGGTCACGACACAGTCGCCGTTCGGCGAGTGGAAGGTCCAGCTCTGGAGCGGAGACGCTGCCGGAGCGTTTCCGTTCTGGGAGAGGCTGTTCTGCCCAGCGAAAAAAGCCAGCGCCAGGGCGCCTGGGACGAGCAGGAGTTTGACGGTCATGGGGGTCTCTCGTGAGGATTGAAGGCAGGGTTGGAGCCGGATCGCAGAATGAGCGTAGCGCGGAATTCTGGAGCCCGGCGATCAGGTGCAGCAGATGCCGACCGTGGTCACGATCTGGGAACAGTCGGTCACTTCTCCCCATTTGGCTCCATCCGCCGGCACGGCGCACAGTTTGCGGCAGTTCGGGTGGCAGGGGGTGCAGACGGGTTCGCTCTAGGTCGTCAGAACGCGCTTCGACGTTCCGACGTCGACGCTTCCGCAGCTGTAGGTGACGGTGACCGAGAGAGTCGGGATCATCCCGGTCGTGGGCGCAGAGGTCTGCGCCGTCCCAGTGCAGCCGGGAGGCTCCGGTTCCGAGCAGGGTCCCACTTGGGGTGCCGAGGTCCAGGTCGCGAGGAGCAAAAGCAATGCAAGCATCGAAGGGCACGCGGTTCGTTCGCTTGCGGTCCGATCTCTGGATCGGGCCGATCGGGCAGCCCCACGGTTGCGCCCGCAGAACCAGCCACCCGACTTTGATGTCGTACCCCCCCCCCACGGTGTCAATCATTTTTCTTCCGCCGGTCTGATGCCAGAGGTTTCAAGCGCCTCGCCGCTGGGCGAGCTGGCCGCGCGGTCACGCTAGGCCAGATGTCTTACGCGCCTTGGGTCCGATCTGGCTCGCGGCCCCCCGTTTTGGCCAGAGATCCGTACTTCGATGCCAGGAGGGCCCTCCGGGACGGCGCCCCGGGGCCGCGCTTGGTCGAGCCAGATGGACGGCCGGGCCCAATCCGCCGCAAGTCCTGCGGCTACCCGATGGCGTCCCATGGGCACTCGCGCGCGGATCTGGCGCGACCGAAGTGGATTCCCGTCAGCCGGTCACTCGGCGGGGAAGCGGTTGCACAGGCCCACGGTCTTGAATTCGCCGCAGCTCGAGTCTTCGAGGACGACCTTCAGATTGCCGCAGGGATCCACGTGCCGGACCAAGCCGGGCAACTGGAAAGGCTCGGTTGGCCAAACGAGCTCCCAGCTCGACTTCGGAAAGCGCTTTTCCCAGCGGTAGCGGTAGGTATAGCCGCCGCCATACCAGCGCAGGCACAGGCCGCAGGAGCCCGCAGCCGTGCCATCGTAGGGCATCTCGTCGGTGCTCGTAGAACTGGTGGTGAACTCATACTTGGCCTGGGCCCAGGTGGTATCCTTTCCAAGCGACACAGAAAAGGTGTGCTGCTGGACCTTTTCCATCTTGCAAACACCGCCGTTGTTGCCGCACTTGCGCTCGGTGATCGGTCCGGCGACCAGGGCGCTTCCCACCAGGGTCGGTGCGCCCAGGGGGCAACCGGCATGGGGCTTCGGACCGTCGCCGGGGGGGCAGGGGCCGCCGGCGGGCTCTGCGGGCTGGATCGGCATGGGGGGATCGCAGTCCACGGCCGACTCGCAGCCCGTTCCGGTCGAAGGGGGCGCCGTCGGGGCCGTCGACTGCTGCGCCCCTGACCCGGGCGCTTGGTCGAACACATCGATCAGGCGGCCGGGAATGCCGTTCCTCTCGCGCACCAGGACGAAATGGCACCCCGCTTGCAACGTGCCCAGCAGGGCCACGCCAGCATCCGTCTCCGTGGGCGGAAACTCCAGCAGGGTCAGCGTGGGCTGAAGGATCGGGCTGCCTGCAGGCGGCGGCTTCACGCAGCGGATCACGTCGACTGTGGGCTCGATCAGCGCAGGCCCGGTCTCTTCGATGCCCTCGTGCAAGTCGATGAAGACGCCCAACCCGGCGCCTTGGCCCGCGCCCATGGCCACGCTGCGCGACAGGATTGCAGCCCCGCGTCGATAGGGAGCGACCCACTGGCCGAAACCGTGGAAGCGCGCGCAGGCGGCGATCGCTGCCGGGCCTACGAGCGGCGCCACCTGGCACTCGAAGTTGGCGTTGCTGCCGCGCGGGGTGATCAGCGACCAGAACGGGTAGTCGTTCTCCTCTGTGTCGTAGGTCAGGGATTCAGGCCCGCCGCGGACATGCACCCGCTGGGCGCGCGGCACGGAGAAGCCCTGGATCGCGTCCAGGGCATACCCCTCGCTCGGCACAGGAACCTGGAACTCGAAGGCACTGCCGAGCAAGGAACCGTTCGGCAGCGGGGTCGGGAACAGGGTGCAGGCGAGTTCTGCGCCTGGATCCGCGAGGAACCAAGGCGTTTGACCTCGGGCCGCGGACAAGCCGGACAACAGGGTTCCACCCGATCCCAGGACCGTCACGAAGACTCCGGCTGCCGGGACACCCAAAGAGTCTTGGATCTCGATGCAAACCGAGGCCTCCATCGGGACGATGACGGCTTCCGCAGGCGGAGAGAAGGCTGCCGTCGAGGAGGGGAGAGCGAGGGGAAGCAGTGCGGCGAGTCTCAGAATTTGCATGGCAAGCGCTTGAAGCGGTGGCGGGGGGCGACCCGTAGGGCCGCTCGAGCAAAGGACCAGCGAGCCCTGGACTCCTTGTCCGAGTATTTTTTTACCCCCCCCCCGCCCCGAAAGAACAAGTCTTTGGTCCCGAGCCTTGGTGCCTAGGCCGGCCCGGCGCGCCCTGCGCGGGCTCAAGAGGAGCAGCGGGGCTCTTGGAACG
Source organism: Planctomycetota bacterium (assembly GCA_044359835.1). Classification (GTDB taxonomy): domain Bacteria; phylum Planctomycetota; class UBA1135; order UBA1135; genus JBIKLM01. The sequence goes on along the minus strand of JBIKLM010000071.1, from coordinate 3,490 downwards.
CAGGCCTTAGAACGGGGCAGGATAGACCTGCTAGGGATCAGGCGGCGAAGTGCGACGGCCGACGAGGCCGAGCTGCGCGCTCCGTGCCAGCGCTGGGGACCGTCCGCGATCGGGGCAGCGGCGGCCGGTTCTTTGAGGGATGCGGGAGCGGGCTGGCCAGCGGCTTCTCGATGAAGCCACTGGGGCGGCTTGCTGGGCCCGCATGACGCCCGCTATCGGTTGCGGAGGGCCGTTCTTCGGGGGGGACGGCGCCACTCGAACATGAAAAGGGCGGAGAGCTCACCCGGGCTCGGAGCCGATGGGACATGCTGAGCGGCCGGGACCCCCCCGAGCGGAGACCTCTGCCGCTGTGCCCATACCCGCCGGCGGTGCGTAGACGATGGGAGCCCCAGAAAGCCTCGACCGGGCTGGCGTTGCGGGGCGGGCGCGGGCCGGGGCGTTTTTTTTAGCCGGTCAGGAGGCGCGCTCGACGCGCTCTTTGTATTCGAGCGTTTCGGTGTCGATGCGCACCTTGTCGCCCACGCCGACGACCATGCCGACCTTGACGTCGATGCCGTTGTCGAGCTTGGCGTCCTTGGTGCCGTTGAGCACGCCCTTGATCGGCGGGGTCGTGTCGACCACCGTGGCGACCACGGAGGCCGGGGGCTCGACGGTCAGGAGCTTGCTGTCGACGAACAGGCCGCGGTAGACGTCGGCGTTCCAGCGCACCACGTCCTCGACGCCGTCCGCGGGGCAGCGGTGCTCGTCGCCGGCGGCCGAGTAGAAGACCTCTTCGTTGCCGTCGCGGTATCCGTAGGTCAGGTCGATCGTCTCGGAGTCGAGCACGTTGTACTTATCCTCGCCGTGGGAGGTGATCTCCGTCAGGCGGCCGGTGAGGATGTCCTTGACCTTGAGCTGGATGCGCGAGCGGCGGTCGCTCTTCCAGAGGTTCCAGTAGGTGATGCGGCAGGGGCGGCCCTGCTGATCGATCAGCATGCCCTTGCGCAGTTCGATGGCGGTGATCTGGCCCATGGTGGGGGAGAGCGGTCGGAGCGGGGGTCGGTTGCGGGGTCCGGCTCGTGTCCGCCGGTCCGCGTTCGATCGGGTGCGGCCGCGATCGAACGCCGTTTCGAGCGCACCAAGGTAGCGCCCGGCAGGGGCCGGCGCCCGGCTGCGCCGGCGGGTCGGCCCGCGCCCGAGCAGCGGCCGCGGGGCGCCGGGCCGCTTTGGATCCGGGCTCCGGGCGACCGAGCGCTTGACCTCGCGCCGCCCGGGCTGATAGGCAGGCGCCGGCGCGCCGCGAGGCGTTCGATCCCCCGTGGCACCCAGCGACACCCCCCACCCGAGCGACGGGGCGCCGCTTTCCGCCGCGCCGCGCGCCGCGCTGCTGGCCCTGGCCTTTGGCCTGTGGTTCCTGGCCAGCCCCGGGGTCCTGGCGGGCGATGGATTGCCGGTCCTGGGGCCGGCCTTCCTCGCGCTCTGGGCCCTGGCGGCGGCGCGGCCCGGACCGCGGGCGGGCTGGATCGAATGGGCCCTGGGCGGGATCGGCCTGGTGGCCCCGACCTTCTGGATGGCCTACGTGTTCCCGCCGAGCCCGGCCATCGCGGCCCTCGGCCTCGGGGTCTACACCGCGGCCGCGGGTCTGCTGCTCCGGCGGCTGCTGCGCCGCGGGTGGCCCCTCTGGCTGGCGGCGGCGCTGGCCTGGCTGGCCCTCGAGACCCTGCGCGATGTGCTCGAGCCGCCGCTCGGCTTCGGCTGGCTGCGGCTCGGCCACCTGCTGGGGGCCTGGCCCTGGCTGCTCGGATCGGCGCGCTGGTTCGGGGTCGAAGGCGGCAGCTTCGGCCTGGCGGCCCTGGGCGGCGGGCTGGCCCAGGCCTGGCTGCGCTGGCGCGCGCTGGAGCCCGCGCCGCGGCGCCCGGCCTGGCCCCTGGCGGCGCTGGCGCCCGCGGGCCTGCTGGCCCTGGCGGCGGCGCTGTCGCGCCCGCCCGAGCTCGCGCCGGGGCCGGCGCTGCTGCTGGTGCAGCCGGACGTGGACGTGTGGGACAAACACGACCAGCGCACGGGCTCCGACCGGCTGCGCGAGCACCTCGAGCTGACCCGCGCGGGGCTGGCCGTCGCAGAAAGCCAAGGCCTATCGGTCGATCTGGTGGTCTGGCCGGAAACCAACCTGCCCTTCGCCGTGGCGGCGCCGGGCCTCGACGAGGCGATCGCCGGCGGCGCGCGCTTCCCGGCCTGGCGCGGCCCCGAGTGGAGCCCGCGGAAGCTCGCGGACCTCGGGCGCATCGAACGCGCGGCGCTCGACAATTGGATCTGGCCCGCCCTCGGCGCGGTGCCCGCGTTCCTGTGCGGGGTCGAGCGCTGGAACGCCGCGCAGGGCCTGCTGCGGCGCGAGAACGCCGCCAGCCTGTGGCAGCAAGCGGGCGACGCGCTGCGCCAGGACAGCCTCAAACTGGCCTTGGCCCCCGGCGGCGAAACGGTCTTCGGCCTCGAGCACTGGGGCTGGCTGCGCGCGCGCATCGAAGCCGCCGCCGGCTATCTGCCGGACCTCTTGCCCGGCGAGCACAGCCAGGTGCTCGAGTTCGTCGATCGCAGCGGCACGCGGCGCTCCGTGCTGGCCACCGTGTGCTTCGACAACGCCCACCAGTACCCCTACCTGGAGGGCCTGGCCCGGCGCGACGCCGAGTTCATCGCCGTGCTTTCCAACGAGGCCTGGTACCACGGCCAGCTCGAGCTGGACCAGATGCTGGCCTTCAGCCGCGCTTTGGCGGTGATCACCGGGCGCCCCCTGGTGCGCGCCACCAACGACGGCTTGACCCTGGCCCTCGGTCCCGACGGCCGCGAGCTGGCGCGCCTCACGGTCGACGGCCAGGACCGCGGCGTGGCCGGCTGCCTGTCCCTGCGCCTGCCGGTGCCGGCCCCCGGCGCCCCCCGGCCCCCCTACGGCCCCCTGGCCCCCTGGCTGCGCGGGCTGTGCCTGGCCCTGCCCCTGGCCCTGGCGTTGCCCCGGCCCGCAGGACTCTCGAGACGGGAGCGCAACCGGACGCCGCGGGGCGGGTAGGGCCGGCCGCCGACGGAAGGCGGGCTCTCGCTCCCCGTGCTTGACCCCCGCCGTCCGGCGCCCCTATAGTCCGCCCGCCCCGACCCCGGAGCCCCTCCGGAGGTCCAGAGGGCGGCCCCCCGCGGCGCGCTCCGCGCCTCGGCTCCGAGCTCCTCCAGCCCTTCCCCCCCGGGGCCTCCACCGGCCCTTCCCCCGCGCTGTCCCGCCCGGCGAACTCCCCCGAGCCGCCCCGGCGGATCCCCTCATCCCCGGTGGCGCCGCCCGCCCGCCCAGGCCTCGGCCTGGGCCGGTGCGACGCGGAGCCAGCCTGACCGGCAGCCGGGCCGATCCGCAGAGCCCCTCCCCGAGCCCCGTCGCATGAAGCAAGTCGGCATCGTCTTCCTCGTCATCAACCTGCTGCTGGCCGGTGCCTTCCTCGGGTACTCGTCCCACGCGCTCAAGGTCTCGACCAAC